>CAKPLV010000044.1 GCA_934167735.1 uncultured Clostridia bacterium
GTGAATCTCTGGAATACTTGATCACCATCTAACAGATCCCTCCGGGAGTCGTTTTCTATTTTTTATTTTATCAAATGCTCTTCCATTATAAAATTTGCCTATTGGTGTAAATTCCATAACATAATATCCATTGTCCATAAATACTGTCTTTTTTCCTTCTCTTTCAACAATAAATGCACGATCAATTTCATTTATTCTTTTTATACATAGATAGTAATTTTCTTCTTTTCTTTTAGTTACTATAAAATCCCAGTCAGATACTCCTCTCATGTATGTTTTATTCATATGCTTTTCTATCATTTACCATCATCCTTTTACTAAAAAATAAGGGAAGCAAAAACTGTTTTCAGTTTTTGCCCCCATGTCCTGCTAATCGATCAGGGAGAGCTTTCTAAGCTCGTTAAGAACGATTTCGAAAGTCTCATCAGTCGTTTTCTCAGACGTATCAATATAGATGTTTGGGATTCCCTTGAACGCAGTCATAAGATCTGCATTCTCTTTCATAAGTTCCTCATACGCTCTTCTGGTCGCGGATGCCTGGACTTTGATATATTCGAGTGTCTCGAACTTATCAGCATCCGGATCATTCTTGATCCGCTCGAATGCTACATTCGGGTCAGCATTGAGGTGAATCATGATGTCACATCTTTCAAGCTCCCATGTGCGCTGAAGGTCATCTACCTCACGGTAGCTGAATCCTCTACACTCGCCGTGGACGAAACTGTCAATATAGCCTCTCTGGGAAATCAAAACATCGTTTGATCTTCTCCAGTCACGAACCTTGACTGTTCCGACTATCCTGTTATCCAGAGCAAACAGCATCTGGTCAGAATAGTTGTCCTGCCAAGGACGACCGTCACCAACAGTAGTGTTCAGCAACTCTAAGAGATGCTTGTCGTACGGGAACTTGAAGTCTTTTACAAGCTGGTTGTGACCTCTGAAATAACCAGTTAAATTCCGTTTTAACGTGGTTTTTCCCGTTCCATCTAATCCAGTAATTACAATCCAAAGACCTTTCTTCATATAAGCCTCCTAATCAATTGACAATTTCCAATGCGTAATTACACACATGGAAAAAACTACTAGCTACACTTCCATTATACCATTTTATGTTTCCTTTGTCAATTCAACTATTTATGCCAAAATTCGACACCCCAGTTTTCTATAATTTCATCTGGAACTCTTAAATTTCCTTTTCCAATTGCCATTTCTGTATCAGGTTTAAATGTACCATGATAATCACTTCCACCAGAAACCTTAAATCCTCTTTCTTTACATAGATTTAATAAATATTCTGATTGTTCTTTTGTGAATGTTGAATAATAACATTCGATTCCATCTATTTGATAATTTTCAAGTATATTTTCTAATATTCTGTTTGAATTTGTTCTATATTCATATATATGTGGAATAAAAACTTTTCCATGTGCTTTTCTTACAAGATCTGCCGCTTCTTGGAAACTTGGTAAAATATCACTTGTATCAACAAAAAATATTGTACTTGGATTTGACATATATTTTCTGTAGAATATATTGCTATTTTCCCATGATTCTTCATCTATATATTTTTTGTTATTTTCATTTTTTGTTATTTCATTGTGTAAATATTTTGAAGCAAAAGATTTTTTATCATATCTCTCTAAAAAGTCTTCTGGTAATTCGATATTTGCATCTTTACATTTTTGATATAATCTTTCTAATTCTATCTCATTTCTTTTTTCTGCTGTTAAATATACTTTTGAAGCTAATTCATTCATTATTTTAGGATCAACTCCATATCCTAAAATTTCAATAGGAATATTTAAAATTTTTGTATTTAATTCTATTCCTGCGATAATCTTTCCTGAATAATATTTTTTAATATCCATATTTTCTAATTCTTCATATGAATTACAATTATTGTGATCTGTTATTGCAATACATTTTAAATTCATTTTTTCGGCTTTTTGTAATATTGTTACAACATCATCTGTTCCATCTGAATATTTTGTATGCATATGTAAATCTAACATATTTGTTCCTCCTTTTTTTATGTTTTATCAAATTTTTTCTATTCTGTCAAATCATATCTAAATTCATATTTTGAATTTTGCTCATAAATCTACCTCTTTACTTTTGTTTATATAAAAAATAGCACCAAAAGGTACTATTTTTACATTTGTGATTGTTTAATCCTATTTCTTAATTTTGTATTACTATCTCTATATAAATGTATTAATGGATCTAGTTCGTTTGCGTCAACATCATCAACAGCTATACTACCTTTTGATAATTTTGTTTTTGTTGATATTGTTTCATAATCTTCCTTTTTGTTTTCATTTAATCTATTTAATATTTCTTTTCTCTTTTTTCTTTCTTTGTCTTTGAATAATTGGAATATATTAAATATTTTTTTTTCTTTTCTTTCTTTAACTGGTTTTAATGCCATTTCAACAGCTTTTGGTTCTTCTTTAACTTTTTCTTTTATGATTTCTTTTTTTGCTTGTTCTACTCTTTTGGCTACTTCTTTTTTTGCCATTTCTATTTTTGAATGTGTTGCTACTTGTTTTTTAGGTTGAACTTTTTGGACAGCTGGCTTTTTTTCAATTTTTGGTTTTGGCATTTGTGCTACTGGTTTTTTATTGGTTAATTTTTTTACATCTACATGTATTGCCTTTGACTCAGATTTTTGAACATTTTGTACTTTGTTTTGTTTTTGAGGTTGTACTTGACTATGATTTTGTTTTGGCTTTTGCTTTTGAGTTCTATTTTCATATTCAACAACTATTGGTTTCTTTTTTTCTGTTCTTTTTGTTTCATATTCAATTTTTATTTGTTTTGGCTTTTTTACACCCTCATATTCTATAATTAGTTCTTTATTTGGTACTTTTACTTCTTGGTGTTTTTCTTTAACAACTTTAGGTTGTTGTTTTATTTCCATTACTGGTTCTTCTATTTTCTTTTTAGCTTTTGGCTTTTTCTTACTAGCATTATTTAACCATTTTGAAAATATGTTTTTAAAATAATTTTTTATTTTTGTGGATACTTTTTCTTTTTTTACAATCATCCATTTATTTTCTTCCAATTTATTTTTCTCCCTCTTCTTCTGACTCTTCTTTTTGTTCATTTTTTTGATTAATTTCAACTTCTTTTTCTTTAAGCTCTTTTTCTTCTGTAACTAATCCTTCAAGTTCTGCTCTTTTCATTTTTTCTTGCATTAAATTGTAATAATCTCCTCTATGTTCTTGTTTTTGAACACTTGAATTATCTTCTAATTCTTTTATTATTTCATTACGTGCAAGCATTTCCATTTGAAGCTTTATACTTTGTGGAAATACATATGTTATTCCAACTATTTTTTGATTTTCTTTTATTGTGTTAAATATTTTGTCTATTACAATTATTCCTCTTTTAGGATATTCATACATTTTGTAACCTGTAAATATATCTATTCCATTTGAAACTTTTACATCTGGTGCTAGTTCTTCATAATATTCAAGTCTACTTATTACATTTAGCTCTCTTGCATATTCCTTTTTCTCTTCTTCTTCTCCATTTTCTATTGCTTCAAGCTTTTTTTCTATTCTTTCTATTCTCTTATTTACGTCTTCTTCACTTTCTTCTTTAAAATATACCTTTTTGAATAAGTATATTCCGTTTTCTTGAATATTTTTTTTTACTTCTACAAGTTCTTTTTTTGCTTCTTCCATTTTGCCTTGTCTTATATAAAATATTGCAAGTAATTTTTTAGCTTCTGAAATTTGTTGTGTTTTTGTGTCTTTTGATATTTCTTTGATTTTTTGACATATTCCTTCTGCCTTTTTTTCTATTTCTAATGATTCTTCTATTTTATCTTTACTTCTTAATTCTTGTGCTTGCATATCATATGCTTTTGCAAGTTCTGTTAATGCTTCTATATTTTTTAAACTTGCATCACTTGTGATATCTTCTAACAAGTATATTGCAAATTCTATTAATTCGTTTCTTAATTGAATTTTAGCATATTCTAACATTGCTTTATTATATAGATTAGGTCTTTCATTTTTTGGCTCATCTTTATATTTTTGAATTATTGATTTTAATAATTCTGTGGCTTCTTTTTCATGTATTTTTATTTCTGTATAACTTGTACCAACAATAAGTTTTATTCTATCTGTTGCCTTTGGATTTAATGCCTTTTTTTCTAAGTATTGTAATGATTTAGCATATTTTTTTTCGTTATATGCCCTTACACCTCTACCTATATCAACTAATTGTAATGATATTTGCTTATCTAGATATTTACCTTTTCGTGTTGGGTTACCTTTTTTTCTACATAATCTAATATTCATGTCAATCGCCCTTTCTCCTTTTGGATTATATCATATTAATGTTTTTTTGTCTTTACTTTTTTAACTTTTTTTATTATTTTTTCGACTTTTATTTTATAAAAAAAAAAGATCCCTAAGGATCTTTTTAATTTTATGATTTTGCTTCAATTTCTTCTTTTATTTTTGAGATGAATTGTTCTAATGACATTTGACCAACATCTCCATCTTTTCTTGAACGAACAGCAACTAAATTAGCATCTTTTTCTTTTGCTCCTAATACTAACATATATGGAACTTTTTCTAATTGTGCTTTTCTAATTTTATATCCAATCTTCTCATTTGATTCATCTATATTAACTCTGATTTTTTCAATTCTTAATTGTTTTTCAACTTCTTGAGCATATTCTATTTGATCATCTGATATTGGAAGTATTTTTACTTGTGTTGGTGATAACCAAACTGGGAATGCACCTTTTGTTTCTTCTATTAAGAATGATATAAATCTATCTGAAGATCCAAGAATTGCTCTGTGTATTACAACAGGTCTATGTTCTTTATTATCTTCTCCTATATAGCTTAAATCAAATCTTTCAGGTAAAGCAAAGTCTAATTGACATGTTGGAATTGTTACATCATGATTTAATGCTGTTTTTATTTGTATATCAATTTTTGGTCCATAGAATGCAGCTTCTCCTTCTGCTTCATAGAAATCTATATTCATATCTTTTAATATTTCACGTAACTGAGCTTCTGCTGTTTCCCACATTTCGTCATTATCAATATATTTTTGTTTATTGTTTTTATCTCTTAATGATAATCTGTATTTAAATGATTCTGCTGAGAATCCAAAATCTTTTTGATATACTTCTTTTATTAATTTTAATACATTTCCAACTTCTTCTTTTATTTGATCTGGTCTTACAAATAAATGAGCATCATTTTGACACATTTGTCTTACTCTTTCAAGACCACATACTGCACCACTATTTTCATATCTGAAGTCATTTGCTAATTCACCTATTCTTATTGGTAAATCTCTATATGAACGTGTTTTGCTCTTATATATTAACATATGATGTGGACAGTTCATTGGTCTTAATACCATTTCTTCATTATCCATTTTCATTGGTGGGAACATATCATCTTTGTAATGATCCCAGTGTCCACTTGTTTTGTATAATGCAACATTTGCAAGTGATGGTGTATATACATGACTATATCCTAATTCAATTTCTTTGTCTTGGATATATCTTTCAAGAATTCTTCTTATTGTTGCACCATTTGGTAAATACATTGGTAATCCTGATCCAACTAATTCATGTGTCATAAATAATTCAAGATCTTTTCCTATTTTTCTATGATCTCTTTCTTTGGCTTCTTCTAATAATCTTAAATGTTCTTCTAATTGACTTGCTTTTGGGAATGATATTCCATAGATTCTTTGCATTGAATCATTGGCTTGGTTTCCTTTCCAGTATGCTGCAGATGTTGATAATAGTTTGATTGCTTTAACTTTTCCAGTACTACTTAAATGTGGTCCTGCACATAAATCAATATATTCTCCTTGTGTATAGAATGATATTTCTTCACCTTCAGGTAATTCTTCTATTAATTGAACTTTATAGTTTTCATTTCTACTTTTCATTAATTCGATTGCTTTGTCTTTTGGAAGTGTACTTCTTTCTAATGGTAAGTCTTCTTTTATGATTTTTTTCATTTCTTCTTCAATTTTATTCATATCATCTTCTGTTAAAGGTTTTTCAACTTTGAAATCATAATAGAATCCATTTTCTATTGCAGGTCCTATTCCTAATTTTGTTTCTGGGAATAATCTTTTTACTGCTTGTGCCATAATATGTGCTGTTGTATGCCAATATGCTTTCTTTCCTTCTTCACTACTTTCAAATGTTTCTATGCTAAGTGTACAATCTTCATTTAATTCATATCTTATGTCTTTTACGTCTCCATTAACTTTTGCACATGTTGCTTGTCTTGCAAGCCCTTCACTGATTTCTTTTGCAACTTCAATAACTTTTTTTCCTTTTTCAACTTCTAAAACTTTTCCATCTTTTAGTGTTACTTTTATCATTTTAAAACCTCCTATTCTGAAACACAAAAAGCACCACTATAGACTTTATGTCTATAGGAGTGCTTACACGGTTCCATCCTATTTTTTACTTAATTTGATTTAACGCATCTTACACGTCTAATTTATTCATTAGAAATTTCAAGAGTTAGTTTTCAAATATGTTTTTCAAAATTAGCTTTCAGCCTCTGACTAATTATCTCTACTGATAACCTATATTTTACTCTTCTCTTATATATTTTTATAATATTTTATTCTTGTATAAGTATATACAGCAACTATTCCTAATCCAACTATTCCTACTATTAATAATGGATGATCTTCTATTCCTGCATGTGGTAGATTTGTAGTATAATTACCTGTATTATTTTTTGTTGTTGAGTCTGTTGTATTTGTTAAGTTTGTTGAATTATATGTGCTTGATGTATTACTTGTATTTAAGTTAACACTTCCTGAATTTGTATTTCCTGTATCTGTATTTGTTGCACTATTTACAGAATTTGAGAAATCTAAATATAAATCATCATCTGATAAAGCAAATACTTTTGTTGACATTATTAGTAATGTAACACTCATTATTAAAACTAATACAATTTTTAACATTCTTTCTTTTTTCATCTTCATACCTCTTTCTTTATCTATAGTATTTTATCCACTATATATATTTATACTACATTTTGTGTTTTATTTCAATACTTTTTTATAAATTTGTACATTTTTTTAAACATTAAATTTAAATAGTACGATGTCTCCATCTTGCATTATATATTCTTTTCCTTCTTGTCTTACTAAACCTTTTTCTTTTGCAGCTACCATTGAACCTTCTCTCATTAAATCATCATATG
>CAKPLV010000045.1 GCA_934167735.1 uncultured Clostridia bacterium
AACAAATCGCCCAAGAAGATGTGGCTGGCTGGATCTGGTTAGATTACATCATGCTGTTAAAGTTAATGGTGTAACGGCTTTATGCCTTAACCATCTTGATACAATCGGAAAGGTTGGCCAGGAGCTTGGATATATCAATGTTTGTATTTCATACAGACACAAACACAATCCATGTCAGGTTGTTTCCAGTTATGTTCCAATCAACTCTGCTGATTACTTACCTTGTTATAAGGTTTTCAAAGGTGGCTGGGACACAACAGGTTGTACAACCTATGAAAGCTTGCCTGATTCTGCAAAAGAATATATCAAGTTTATTGAGAAATATTCTGGTGCACATGTAAAATTCATCGGCATTGGGCCTGACGAAAAAGATACTATTATCCGATAATTTTTTACGTTACATAAAAACATACCAAACAGGGCTTCTTACTTAGGAGCCCTATTTGATTTGCATTTAATTCCTTTATATGTTATAATAATTCCAGTTTTAAAGGAGGAAATTTATGATTGTAAAAAACCCTAGATTTGAAATTTCAGCAGTTAAAGAATCTCAATATCCAAAAAACAATTTACCAGAAATCGTTTTAGTTGGGAAATAAAATGTTGGAAAATCAAGTTTTATAAATACAATGATTAATAGAAGAAAACTTGCTCGTACAAGTAGTGAACCTGGTAAAACTCGTCAATTAAATTTTTATAATATTGATGATTTATTTTATTTTGTAGATCTACCTGGTTATGGTTATAGTAAAATGTCTAAACAAGAACAGGTAAAAGTTGGAGAATTTATTGAATATTATTTAACACACAGAAAAGAAATTTGCTTAATTGTTTTCTTAGTTGATATCAGACATGACCCTACTGCAAATGACTTTTTGATGTATGATTATGTTATAAGAAGTGGTTTACCTTGCATGATTATTACTAATAAAGCAGATAAAATTGCAAAAACTAAAGTTGATGATGCAACAAAACATATTCAAAAATTATTAAACCCTATTGGAGATATTACAACATTACCTTTTTCTTCAGAAAGAAAGATTTATAGTGATAATGTTTGGGAGATTTTAGAATCTTATTTACAAGAAAAACAGTCTTAATATTAAGACTGCTTTTCTATTTTTTTTGTTATTATTTTTAAGACTTTAGGTCTTTCTAAAACAACAATATGTCCACATCCTTGACATTTTAATTTAAAGTCAACACCTACTCTTGTTATTTCCCATAAATTACTACCACAAGGATGAACTTTTTTTGTTTTTACAATATCTCCTATATTATATTCCATATTGCAACCTACCTTTCATTTTTTACTATTTTAAACATTTTATAGCTGTTTCAAATCTTTTTGCGATTTTTTCTTTTCCTAATACTTGCATAATTTCATACATATCTGGAGTGTTTGTTCTTGCTGTTAATGCAACTCTTAATACTGTACTTACATCTCCAACATGTGCTTTATACATATCAGGATTTGCTTTAAATTCTTTAACTTCTTTAGCATATCCCATTTCACCAGCTAATTCTTTTATTTTGTCAAACCATGTTTGCTTGTCATCATTTTCATTATAATATTTTTCAATATATAATTTTAAGATTTTTTCAATATCTTCTTTATTTGAAATTGCTGGTTGATATTGATATTCTTGTTCTTTTTTATAGAATTCAGAATCATACATATACTCAACATTTTCTTTAACATCTGACCATTTTGCAATATCTTTTCTAGGTTTTTTATTTCCTCTTTCTATTCCAAATACTTTTAAAGCATATTCTTTATCATTTAATAATTCTTCTAGTTCTTTGTCATATTCTTTAGCCCATGTTAAAGCATTTTCATATACTTCTTCAGCTGTCATTTTTGATATTATTGTTTTTCCAATATCTAATAATTTTACCATATCAAATAATGCTCCACTAACACTCATTTTATTTAATTGGAAATCAAATTCTTCCATTTTTTTGTCTGGGTTTGCTCTTCTCCAATTTTCAAATGTTGAGTTAGCAATATTTAATAAATATTCTTTTACAGCATCTACTGGTATACCTTGTTCTTTATAATATGATACTGCTGCTTCTGGATCTTTTCTTTTACTTAATTTACGTTTGTTTCCATTGTCATTTTTCATGATTGGTGATATATGTGCATATTTGGGTGTTTTGAATCCTAATTCATGGAATAATTGTAAATGTAGTGGTACTGATGATAACCATTCATCACTTCTTATTACATGTGTTGTACGCATTAAGTGATCATCTATTGCATGTGCAAAATGATATGTTGGTAATCCATCACCTTTTATTATTACAACATCTTGATCATTTTCTGGGAAATCAACATTTCCTTTTACAATGTCTTTATGTTTTATTTTTCTATCTTCTCTTCCTGGTGATTTAAATCTAACTATGAATCTTTCACCATTTTTTATTTTTTCTGCCATTTCTTCTACTGATAGATTTCTACATTTTGCCCATACTCCATAATATCCTGTTCTTACTTTTGCAGCTTCTTGTTTATTTCTTATTTCTTCAAGTTCTTCTGGTGAACAGAAACATGGATATGCTTTTCCAATGCTTATTAAATATTTTGCATATGCTTGATATATATCTTTTCTTTGTGATTGTTTATATGGTCCATATTTTCCTAATTCTTCTGTATCTGATATCATTCCTTCATCTGGTGACATGTCAAAGTCCTGTAATGAATTTACAATTCCTGTTACACCATTTTCTACTTCTCTTTTTTGGTCTGTATCTTCAACTCTTAAGAAAAATACTCCTCCTGTTTTATGAGCAATTTCTCTTGCAACTAATGCTTGGTATAAACCTCCTATATGCACAAATCCTGTAGGACTTGGTGCAAATCTTGTTACAACTGCTCCTTCTGGTAAGTTTCTTTCTGGATATTTTTCTTCATAATATGATATGTCTTTCGCATCTGGAAAAACTAAATTTGCTAAATCTTTATAATCCATGTTTGTTCTCCTTTCATTTATCGGTATTTTATTTTCATTGATTTTAAAGCTTTTTATATTATATCCTAATTTTTCATATTTTTCAAGCATTACACCTATCATTTTCTTCTTTTTTGCCATATTTTTCTAATGTTTTCTTCATTTCCTTTATTTTCAGTTACTTTACTATTGACTTATATTTCAAAACATCATATACTATTGGCACTTGAATTATTTAAAATGCATTAAAAACGAGGTGAAAAATGGAAATAAAAGAACAACAAAAAGATAAATTAAATAATACAATACCAGAAGAAAACAATCAATATATTTATGCAGACACACATAAAAAGAATTCAATTAATAAATTAGATTCGCTTTTATCTTATTATATAGAACAAGAAGATTATAAAAAAGTTCATTTATTATCTTTTTGGTTTGAAGATTTTGCAATGTATAATCTAAGTGAAAAAACATTTGAACCAAAACTTTTGAAAAAATATAAAAGAGGTAATATAATTAAAGCAAACTTGGGATTTAATGTAGGAAATGAAGAAGGTGGATTACATTATTGCATAGTGTTAGATAAAAATAACGCAATCTCATCTGGAACACTTACTGTTGTTCCCTTAACATCCGTAAAGGAAAACAAAAAATACAACGAGCTTACTACAGTTAATTTAGGAAATGAAATATATTTAAACTTAACAAAAATATGTAATACCATGACTACAAATTTATCTGAAAAATATAAAGATATCTGGAAATTACCAGCTGAAAAAGTTGAACAATTTAATAATGATTTTAAATATATAAAAAAAGTTGAAAAAGAAATCTCTAAAATGAAAAAAGGTAGTGTTGCATTAGTATCACAAATAACAACAATTAGTAAGCAGAGAATTTACGACCCAAAAACAAATTCTGATGTTTTATCTAAGTTAAAAGTTTCAGGTAATACATTAAATTTAATTGATAATAAAATAAAAGAACTTTTTTTGAAATAGTTGTAATAATATTTGACTTTAGTCATACAATGTAGTATAATAAGGTTAGTTATAACTCTGCAGTATAATAATGTTTCTTTGGAATTATTATTAATACCTGCATTATAGAAGACTTTATAAAGTAGCTCATTGCAGCTACTTTTTTTATACAAAAAATAATACCAAGTTTTAAATAACTTGGTATTTCTATATTTTATTAAACTTCCATGATAATTGGTATTATCATTGGATTTCTTTTTGTTTTTATAAATAGATAATCTCTTAGATTTTCTTTTACTGTTGATTTTATTGTTGCCCAATCACGAACTCCTCTTTCTTCACATTTAGAAATTTCATGTCTAACAACACTTTTTACATCATCCATTAAATTTTCTGATTCTCTAACATAAACAAATCCTCTTGATATAACATCTGGTCCTGCAACAACTTCTCCTGTTTGTGAATCCATTGTTAATACTATAACAATTAAACCATCTTGTGCAAGATGTTGTCTATCTCTTAATACAATATTTCCAACATCTCCAACTCCTAATCCATCTACTAGAACTCGTCCACTAGGTACTGATGTTGTAAATTTAGCTTCATCTTCACTTATTTCTAATACTCTACCATTTGTTAACATGAAAATATTATCTTCACTAATTCCCATTAATTCTGCTGTTTCACTATGTGCTCTTAGTTGTCTATATTCTCCATGAACAGGTATAAAATATTTTGGTTTTGCTAATGCTAATATTAATTTTTGTTCTTCTTGGCAGGCATGTCCTGAAACATGTATGTCTGCTAATGCACTATATACAACTTCTGCACCTAATTGCATTAAATCATCAATTACTTTTGAAACATATTTTTCATTTCCTGGTATTGGTGTTGCAGATATTATGATAAGGTCATTTGGTGTTATTTTTACTTTTCTATGATCTCCTGCTGCCATTCTTGTAAGAGCTGACATAGGTTCTCCTTGGCTACCTGTAGTTATAATTACAAGTTGCTCATCTGAATAACTTCCTATCATATCTATATCTATAAATATGTTTTGTGGACATTTTATATATCCTAATTCTATTGCTGTTGTTATAATATTTATCATACTTCTGCCACATACAGCAATTTTTCTTCCATATTTAACTGCTGAGTTTACTATTTGTTGAATTCTATGAACATTTGAAGCAAATGTTGCTACAACTATTCTTTTTGTGCAATTTAAGAATAATTTATCAAATACTTCTCCTACTGAACTTTCAGACATTGTAAATCCTTTTCTTTCAGCATTTGTACTATCTGCCATTAATGCTAAAATTCCTTGATTTCCAAGTTCTGCTATTCTATTAAAGTCCATTAATTGTCCATCTATTGGTGTGTAATCAACTTTAAAGTCTCCAGTATGTAATACTGTTCCTGCTGGTGTTGTTATTGCTAACATAACTGAATCTGGTATACTATGTGAACTTCTTATGAATTCTACACTAAAGTTTTTTCCAAGTTTTATTGTTTCTCCTTGATTTACAATGTGCATTTCTGTACTTCTTAATAATTTGTGTTCTTCTAATTTATTATTTATTAATCCTGCAGTTAATCTTGTTGCATAAATTGGTACATTTATTTGTTTTAATAAATATGGTATACCACCTATATGATCCTCATGACCATGTGTTATTACTAAACCTTTTATTTTTTCTTGATTTTTTACAAGATATGTTATATCTGGTATTACTAAATCTACTCCTAGCATATCATCTTCTGGAAATGATAATCCACAGTCTACTACAATTATCTCATTCTCATATTCAAAAACTGTGATATTTTTTCCTATTTCATGTAATCCACCAAGTGGTATTATTTTTAAATTTGATTTCTTAAATATACCATTTTGTATTGATCTCTTGCTTCCTCTTGTAGCTCTTGGTTTTCTCGTTTTTTCAACTTCTGAGCTTTTTGTTTGTAAGCTTTTTTTAGTATTTAAATTTTCTCCTTCTTTTTTGTAATTTTTTCTTTCTCTAGGCTTTCTTCTTTTTTCTTCTACAGTTCCTTTGTTCTCTCTTGAAACTTGTCTTTCTTTTTCATCTGCCATTCTCTATTTTCTCCTCTCCTTTTCTTGTATTTTTGATTTTCATTTTACGTATCTTGTTTTATTATTTTTTATAATGATTAATAGACATGACTTTATCATGTTTCTTTGATTATTCTATTTACCCGTTCATTTATACTTTACTTTTTTCTCTTTTAATACATTAAAATAAAATCTCTTCTTTGCCCTCTGGCAACCTAGGTTGAATTATACCATATTATGTATTGTTTGTCAAATTTTACCCTTGTTATAACACAAAAAAGAATGTTTTCACTTTCAAGAAAACATTCCTTTTGCAAAATTATTTATTAAATCCATACAATTCCTCAAGTTCATCAACAGTACCATGTCTAATGAATTCATCAGGATATGCATATTTTTTAAATTTAACATCTTGAATATTATTTTCAACAATAAGTTCTTCAACTGCTGTTGCCAATCCATTTATTTGAGTTCCATCTTCAATTGTTATAACATTTTTTGTTTTTTCTATTGATTTAATTATTTTAGCACTATCTAATGGTTTTAAAAATCTTACATTAATTATTTCTGCATCTTTTTCTTCTTTTTTTAATCTATCTGCCATTTCTTGAGCTTTTGCAACCATCTTTCCTATTGCTAAAATTGTAACATCTTTTCCTTCTTTTATGATTTCAGCTTGTCCTAGTTCAATTTTATCATGTTTATCAAATTTAATATTTCTATTTTCTCCACCTCTAGGATATCTTATTACAACTGGCTTTTTCAAATTTACTGCAAATTCTAACATATCTTCTAATTCTTTAAAATCTTTTGGTGCCATTATTGTTAAATTTGGTACTAATCTAAAAAACGCCATATCTAAAGTTCCTTGATGAGTTTCTCCATCTGCTCCTACAATTCCAGCTCTATCAACACACATTACTACTGGTAAATTTTGAAGTGCAACATCATGAATAACTTGATCATATGCTCTTTGATAAAATGATGAATATATTGGTACAACAGGTATCATTCCTTCTTCTGCCATTCCGGCTGCTAATGTTATTGCATGTTGTTCTGCAATTCCAACATCAAAGAAACGATATGGAAATTCTTGTTTAAATC
>CAKPLV010000046.1 GCA_934167735.1 uncultured Clostridia bacterium
GTCTTCCACATGCTAATCCTGATATTGTTTGATTTACAACTGCTTGTAAAATAGATACTGCAATATCTTCTTTAGCAGCACCTTCATTTAATAATGGTTGCACATCTGTTTTTGCAAAAACACCACATCTTGAAGCTATTGGATATATTGTTTGATATCCTTTTGCAAGTTCATTTAATCCTGCTGTATCTGTATTTAACAATGATGCCATTTGGTCTAAAAATGCACCAGTTCCTCCTGCACATGTACCATTCATACGTTGCTCGATTGATTTACCAAAATAAATTATTTTGGCGTCTTCTCCACCTAATTCTATTACAACATCTGTTTTTGGTATATATTTTTCTACTGCTCTTTTACATGCAACAACTTCTTGAATAAATGGTACATCTAAAAATCTTGCTGTACTCATTGCTCCTGATCCTGTTAATGCTATTGTAAATTCATTATCTTTGTATTTTTCTGCTAACTTTTCTAAAACTTTGCATACTGTATTTTTTGTATCTGAATAATGTCTTTCATATGATGTATCTATTACATTTAAAGCCTCATCCATTACAACAATTTTTACTGTTGTTGAACCAACATCCATTCCTATATGTATTACTTTTTTCATTCTATTTCCTCCTAAGGAGTATATCCTTAAATATTTTCACAATTCTTATTTAATATATCATAATTACTATCTTTTTTCAAGCTTTATAACAACATGGAAATAACTGGTTTTACTCTGTTCTTAATGCTTCAACAGGGTCTCTTTTTGCAGCATATTTTGCTGGTATTAATCCTGCTATCATTGTTAAGCAAACACTTATTACTACTAATATAGTTCCTCCTACCCATGGTAATTGAGCTATTCCTGAAATTCCAACTAAGTTCTTAATTACCATATTAATTGGAATATTTAATAATAATGTTACACTTATTCCTATTAATCCTGCTACAAGTCCAACTAATAATGTTTCAGCATTAAACACTCTTGATACGTCTTTTTTAGAAGCACCTATACTACGCAATATTCCAATTTCTTTTGTTCTTTCTAGAACAGAAATATATGTTATTATACCTATCATTATTGATGAAACTACTAAAGATATTCCTACAAATGCAATTAATACATAACTTATTACATTAATAATTGTTGATACTGATTTCATCATTATTCCTACTAAGTCTGTATAATTAATTACATTTTCTTCTTTTCCATCTTCTGTTTGTTTGTTATTGTAATCTGTTATAATATTTGCAATTTTATCTTTTGAATCAAAGTCTTTTGGATATATGTTTATACTTGATGGCTTATCTAAATCAATTGTTTTTACAATAGTTTTATCTATTTCTGATTCATTTGTTTTGTTTATAACATATTCTTTTAAATCTTTTGTATATCCAATTAGTCCTGCATCTGATGAAGCTACTGTATTGTCATTTGGTCTTATTATTCCTACAATTTTTATTTCTTCAGCATTTTGAACAGCTTCTTTCATGAATTCTTGATCATTTATCATATTTACCCATGCATTGTCTATTTTCTTATAATAGTCTGTATTTAATAGAACTTTAAAACTGTAATTTAATAATTCATCATATGTATAACTATTTTTGTCATCATTTATTTCTATTTTTTCATTGTTCATTAATTTTTCCATTGCATTTCCAAAATCTGATACATCCTTTATTCCAAGTGAATATAAAGTATAATCACTAACTTCGTTGTTCTTATCTGCAATTAAAACTACTTCATTGTATTTTGTTGGCCAATGTCCTGCCAAAACATCATATTGTGATTCTAATAATTGTTGATTATCTAATAATTCTGACCATACATCAGTTCCACTCATCATTGAACTTGATGACATTAGTGAACTAGATTGTTGGTTTGCTTTTAACATATCTCCAAATCCTATTTTATCAAGCACTGAACTTGGATTTACTTGATATACACTTCCATCTTCATTTTGTTTGTAAATATTTAAGTCTAAATCATATTCATATTGAATTGCATTTATGTAGTCTTTTATATCACTTTCGCCACTTTCAAGAAATTTCTTGAATTCTTTTAAATTGTTTGTTTGAACTTTGCTTGATAATGTTTCTAACATATCTCCCATTATAGCTCTTGAATATATTCGATCTTTATCATGTTGAATATCATCATCTTTTTTCATCATTGATTCCATCATACTTGTCATATCTATTGAAGATTCTTGTACTGTTATAGGATATGATGATAAAGTATCTTCTTCTACTTTGTTTATATATGCTTGCATTCCATGTGATAATGATAGTATTAATGCAATTCCTATTATTCCTATTGATCCTGCAAATGATGTTAAAAATGTTCTTCCCTTTTTAGTCATTAAGTTATTTAAGCTTAGATGTATTGCTGTGCTGAATTTCATTGATGCTTTTCCTGATTTTTCTTTTTTGGTTCTTGCTTTATCTAATTCTTTTTTACTTGCTGTATATGGGTTCGAATCATCTGTTACTTTTCCATCTAATAATTTTATTATTCTTGATGAATATTTTTCTGCAAGTTCTGGATTATGTGTTACCATTATTATTAATCTGTCTTTTGAAATTTCTTTTAATATTTCCATAACTTGGACTGATGTTTCTGAATCTAATGCTCCTGTTGGCTCATCTGCAAGTAAAATATCAGGATTGTTTACTAATGCTCTTGCTATAGCAACTCTTTGCATTTGTCCTCCTGACATTTGGTTTGGCTTTTTGTTAATTTGATCTCCAAGCCCTACTTTAATTAATGCTTCTATTGCTCTTTTTCTTCTCTCTTCTTTTCCAACTCCTGATATTGTTAATGCTAATTCTACATTTGCTAATACTGTTTGATGTGGTATTAAGTTGTAACTTTGAAATACAAATCCTATTGAATGATTTCTATATGTATCCCAGTCTTTGTCTTTGAATTGTTTGGTTGATTTTCCATTGATTATTAAATCTCCTGATGTGTATCTGTCTAAGCCTCCTATTATGTTTAATAGTGTTGTTTTTCCACATCCACTTTGACCCAAAATTGATACAAATTCGCTTTCTCTGAATTCTAAGTTGATTCCTTTTAATGCTTTTACTTCATTGTCTCCAGATAAATAATTTTTTGTTATATCTTTTAGTTGTAACATAAATTATCTCCTTTTCTTATATTTTATCCTATATATTATAGTGACACTGTGTCACTATGTCAATGCAGTTTTTGTGAATTTTGTGTAAATTTTATCAACGAAAAAAGGAATGGTTTGAAGCAAACTATTTAAGGTTCACTTCAGTTAATTCATTCCCTTTTTCTTCTTCCATATTCTTTGAAACCACATTTTTTCAATTAGTATTTGTTAAAAAAATCCAAAAACATCTTTTAAATGTCTTTGGATTTTAATTTTTCTAATATTGGGTATAATTGTATTTGCTATTTTTTACTCTAAATTTCTTGGAAGCTTTCTATAATAAACATCTCCCTTATCAGTTATATAACTTAATCCGAATTCTCCTTCCATATTATTAACTTTTATAATTCTGTATTCATCTTTTGTATTGATTGTTTGAAATCCATCAGAATCTGTCTTCAAATATCCTATTCCATCAGAATCCAGTACAAATTCATTATGTCCAAATCCTATTAAGGCAAGAGTGATTTTCTTACCACTTGTAATACTAGTTGGACTCAATACTCCTTCTTGTATTTCCTCGTCATATTCAATATCATATATATTTCCTTCTGAATCTAATATACATCCATTATCTATAAATATAATTTTATTACCATTTGAAGTTTTTATATATTCTGGATTTCCAGATCCATTTCCCCAAACATATACATTTCCATTTTGGTCTAACGCATATATCGTACCATAATAAACATTTCGCGATATTGAATTTATTATTTTATTTTGCAGTTCATTATTTTCTATATCACTGATACATTTAGGTAATGTTCTATTATTCTTTGTTGTTCCATCTCCAAGATACCCATTGTAACCATATCCCCCTGCATGCACTTTTCCTTCTGTATCAATTGCAAAAATTGTACCTTTTTCATTATATATACTTGTGATATTTTTAGCTTTCAATGAACTTTCTTCTATCTCACTAATGCATTTGGGCAAAGATCTATTTTCCGTTGTTCCATCTCCTAATATACCATATTCATTATATCCCCATGTATATACTTTACCATCTTTATCTAAAGCTATTATTGTTCCAGCATCTCTTAGTTTGCTATCCCTATCATCTGATAAACTGTACGAATTAGATATATATACAATTTTTTTGTTTTTCAGTTCATTTCCATCTATATCGCTTATACACACTGGCATATCTCTACTTTCAGTTAATCCATCTCCAAGTTCTCCATAATGATTTTCTCCCCAAGTATATACTTTTCCATCTTCATCTAATGCTATAAAATGATCTACCATACAATATATTTTTTTAATTATTTTATCTTTTAAAATGCTATTTTCTTTATTTGATATACATATAAATTTTTCGTTATAATTATCATCATATTCCCATCCATATACTTTACCTTTATTATCCACAAAAAAACCTGCTTTATCCTTTTGAGCTATTCCATCTTTAGTTATAACAGTTGCGTTTTCATTATTAATTTTTCCCTCATTTCCATCTAATTCAACATATAATACTTCTCCAGATTTCTTTTCTAAAATTACATAGTCTCCTACATATATTACATCTATTATATCTTCTGGATCACTAGAATTATCATCTTCAATTTTTCCATTTTGATTTACTGTATATTCATGTCCAGTTTTATGGTATCTTACTTTTAAATCTAGTCCATCTTGTGTTACTGTTACATCTTTTCCGTCTGATTTCATTCTTTCTTCAAGTTGGCTTGCTGTGACATATTCCATCATATTATCTGCTTTACATGATGAATATGCTAGAGATATTCCCTCTTTTTCATCTCCAATTATCGTTTCTTCTTTTGACTTTCTTGCTTGTGTTATTACTCCATTTTCTCCTGTTAACATTGATATACTTATTCCTGCAAGTATTAATAATACTACTATAGTCACTACCAATGCAATTAATGTTATTCCTTTTTCAACACTTTTCTTCATTACTCAAATTCCTCCATTTTATGTTTATAACTGAATTCTATCATCTAACTTTCTTATTTTCAATTGTTAAAAGTGTCGATATATATATATATATACAGTGCCAAGGGTTTGAAGCGTTTGTTACATTTATATGTCATTTTTGTTACAAATGCATACATTTATAATCATTATGTGTTATAATAAGCTTAAGATTATAAAAAAAGGATAGAATATTTATGGAAGAATTAGAAATAAGCAAATTAAAAATCGCCATTATATATGGCAAAAAATTAGTAGACGAAAAATTAAAAGATGGAATTATGACAAGAATTTACAAAGATCCAGAAGAAGATACTGCTCATTTTTTCTATTTCAAAGAATTTTTTAAAACAAACTTTAAAGACGAGCCTGCTTTACAAAATGCAGCTTCAACAAATACAATTTTGTATGAATTGGCTCGTTTGGGACATATAGGATTTACTGAGACAACTTCACCTCATTATGAAAAAGAATGTATGATTTTCATGCCAGATAATATTACAGAAAAACAAAAAGATAGTTTATCTATATTAGCTAAGCAATTGGAAAAAGAAAAATATACAGTTACTGCTCTATCAGAATTGCATAGAAATGAAGAAAATGTAATTGTTGGCAAACAAAAAATCGGTTCATCAGCTGTTTTAAATCATTTTTTAAAACAAAAATCAGTCGACGAACCAGAACAATAAACAAAAGTCTTGCATTTTCAATGTAAGACTTTTATTTTATGATTCCATATTGGTTATTTACAGGATCTTTAAACAATCCAATTTGGGGTGTTATATATGTAAATGTAATAAATGCAATTGTCAAGACTGTCAAAATTGCAATAGCTGTTGGCTTATTACACCTGTTGTCTGATATCATGTATTTATATGATATATATTCACCTAAAATGATTGAAACAAAAAAGCTTCCTATGTCTAAAAATGCAAAATTAGTTCCTATTATTCCTGTATAAGTGTAAAAGAAGATTATTATAAACAATATAGATGTAACAATTCCTAATGTTCTTACACATAGATATCTTGAATTCTTTGTTAAAAAATATCCTAATATCGTTATTATTAACATTGGAAAAAATACTAGTTTTAGATGTTCCCATGTGCTTTCATTCACTGCTGAAAATGCCCCTACAATTGGATTGTTTCCTGACCATTCATATGTAAAGTGTAACAATGTTCCTACTATTAATTCAAAGATTGTTCCATATATTATTTTCTTTTTCATATCATACCTCCTATTTATTTATATGTGATATAATATTAGGGTATGAAATAAAAATTTATGGAGGTTTTATATGTATATGGTGAACTTAAATATTATGAGATAGAAAATTTAATAAAAACATATTATGAAACTCAAAATATTAATGATATAAATGTTCAAAAAGAAAAAGAATGTGATTTGGTTTCTTTGAGAATTGCTCAACTATTAGAGGATAAAAGTTTTGGTTTCAGTCCTATTACTTTAAAAAATATTCACAAATATTTATTTAAAGATATTTATGATTTTGCTGGAAACTATAGAAATTATAATATTACCAAAAAAGAACCAATTTTAAATGGAGAAACTGTTAAATATGTAAACTATCAAGATATCGAAAGTTATTTTGATTATGATTTTAAAGACGAAAAGGATTTTGATTATTCAAATTTAAACAATGATGAATTAATTATGCATATTGCTAAATTTACTTCTAGCATATGGCAAGTACATCCATTCGGCGAAGGAAATACAAGAACTATATCAATATTTATTGAAAAGTATCTTGATAATATGGATTTTAATCTTAATTTAAATGTTTTTAAATATAAAAGTTTATATTTTAGAAACGCATTAGTTAGAAGTAATTATGGAAATATTCCTAAAGGTATCTATCCTACATTTGATTATTTAGTATTGTTTTTTGAAAATTTATT
>CAKPLV010000047.1 GCA_934167735.1 uncultured Clostridia bacterium
ATGTTAAATGGTGAAATAGAAGATAAAACCAAAATTATAATAAGTGAAAAAAGTAATAAGCCACAAAACTTAAAATTCAAAATAAATAATAGTAAATACAAATCATTAGAAGATATGAAAGATAAAATAAAAGATGAATTAATTGAAAATAAAAAGGTGGTGATAAACTGGAAATGGTTATATGAAGAAAATGAAGAATGTGATATTAGTGATACAATTGATGGAATAAAAGCAAATGAGTATATATTTGAAATAAAAATTATATAATAAAATAGGAGTTAAAGTGAGAAAAAGTAAATTAAGTATTATGATGATTACAATATTAGTAATTATTAATATATGTAACAATTGTTTTGCAAAATATAGTTATGAATATATTGAAAATGCTGTAGAACTGAATATAGATAGAACTGATCCAAATGTAAGAGTTGAATATTCTACACTTTTATATACAAATGAGGATGTAGAAGTAAAAATAATCGCTGATGAAGTAATCAAAGAAATTGATGGTTGGAAATTGTTAGATGATAGAAAAAGTATGATAAAAAATTACTATGAAAATACTTGTGAAACTATTTTTATAGAAGATCTAAATGGGAATGGAGTTGATGTTAATATTGATGTAAACAATATAGACAAAAATTCACCTCAAATAGAAATAATAGATATAACTAATTCTAATAAAGGATATGAATCATATGCAAATAGAGAAAAAGAAATTAATTTTAAAATACATATTAAAGATGAAAATCGTATAATTACAAGTAATGCAAATTTTAATATTCTTTTAGATGATAAAGAAGCTAATTGCGAAAAAAACATAAAATTAGTAGTTGATTCAGAAAAAGAAAAAACATATGAAGTAAATTTGAAAAATATCTTAGATAATGGAAATTTAAGATTATATATACCTAAAGAAAGTTTTATAGATGTTGCAGAAAATGCAACAACAGAAAAGCTTATAGAACTAGGAATTGAAATAGACAATATAGCACCAAATGTAATATCAACTTCAGAAAAACAAGATGATGGAAAAGTAAATGTAAATATAAAATGTAATGAAATAATTAAAAATATCAATGGCTGGTCAATGAATGAAGATCTAATGGGGGGATACAAAAAATTTATTTCTGACATAAAATATCAAAGAACAATTGAAGATAGAGCTGGCAATTCTGTATTAGTAGATATAAATGTTGAAAATAGTGATTTTTTAGGATTAGAATATATGGCACATATTTCAGAAACAGGTTGGGTTAAAGCTCAAAATGGAATTGTTGGAATACAGGAAAAAGGAAATATATTTAAAATAGAAAGTCTAGCATTTAAAACAAGTAATAAAGTAAATGATGATTTCTTCAATGCTTCAGGTTATGCTTATACACATTGGCAAGAAGGAAGTTTTGCTGAATCACAATATACAAAGCAAATTTTTAATTATGGTTGGAATCCAATGAATGGATATAAAAATAGAAAAGAGAGTGAATTAGTTGAAATAAATAGTGAAAAATATATTCAAATTGGAGGAGAAGGTGTAAATGGAAGATTACGTACAGATATAAATGGTAATTTACCAATCTCAATAGAAGAATCAAGACAATATAAATATGGAATATCAGGAATAAAGTTCAAAATATCAGATAATAATGAAAATTCTATAATATATCAAATATACAATAATGATATTGGTTGGTCAAAAATCTTCTGTAATGGAGAAATTGCACAAATATCTGAAGAAAAAGTGATAGAAGCAATGAAAATCACAGTTGTCCCTACATCTGAATTAAATTTTGTTAAGTAATTGTATAAAACATCACAAAATGGCTAAAATTAAAATATAAGAATTTCCAAAGGAGTGATATAATGGAATCAAGCAATATGAAAAATATGATGGTTTTAAAAAATTTACCTTCTAATATGATTGAAGAGGCAATTATTGTGTTTAAGCAAACTAATTTAGTAAAACAAAAAGAATTAATTGATAAATATGGTTGTTTAGAATCAAATGAATTAGAAACAAAATCAAAAGAATATATAGTAAAAGAAGCGGAAATGCTTGTTGAAGATTATATTCACAAGACTGATAAAAAAGATAATACATTAAAAAATAAATATTCAAAACTAAAAAAATATAGCATTATATCTACAGTTATTTTAATAATTAGCTTAATATTAAATTTCATATAATAACATAAAACACTTTATGAATGCATAAATATTAACAAATGCATTATATAAAGTGTTTTTTTAGTAGGAAGGGTGAAATGAATGGAGAGAGTAATGTCTGTAGATGATAAAATAAGAAGAGCTGAAGAAATATATTATAGAAGAAGAGAACAAGAAAGACCTCAAAATGAATATCAAAGATATATTAATAATGATAAAAAACAAAATAAAAGGAATATAAGTTTAGTAAAAAAAATGATTATACAAATAATAATGTGTTTAATAATATATAGTATTTTTTATGTAATAGTAAATAATAATTATATTTTTTCAGAAGATTTTAGAAGTAAGGCTAAAGAAATATTAAATACAGATATTAATTTTTTGGAAATTTATAATTTTGCTACTGAAAAAATTAATGAGATTATAAAGACAATGCCAAGCCAACAAGAAAAACAACAGGAAACACAGCAAGAGAATCAACAAGAAATAAAACAAGAGGAAGTTAATCAAGAAAATCAACAAGAATCACAACCAGAACAAATTACAAATGAAGAAAATATAGGAGGAGCAGAAGAAGTTTTACAAGAAAGTAATGTTGAAGAAGAAGTTCAATTAAGTCAAATGGAAATAGATGCTAATGAAATAAAAAATATAGTTAGTTTTATAAAACCACTGCAGGGGAAATTAACTTCAGAATATGGATATAGAGATCCTACAACTCCTACAGTTCCTAAAAATCATACAGGTGTTGATATAGCTTCACCAACAGGAACAAAAATAGTTTCTGCAACAGATGGGACTGTAATTCTTTCATCAGATCAAGGTGATTATGGAAAACACTTGAAAATACAGTATGGAGATATTATTGTTGTATATGCTCATTGTAGCAAATTATATGTAAAACAAGGAGATCAAATACAACAAGGACAAGAAATAGCAGAAGTAGGTTCAACAGGAAATGCAACAGGACCACATTTACATTTTGAAATAAGATATCAAAATAGATATGTTGATCCACAATTAGTAATAGAATTATAGAAAGGAAAATCAATGAAGATAAAAGTAGATTTAAAACTTTTTATTTTTTTGTCTTTATTTTATATAACAGGACAAATCAAAATATATTTAATTATTATGATGTTTTGTGCCATACATGAATTAGGACATCTTGTAGTGGGAATAGTATTGAAACAAAAAATAGAAGAAGTAAAAATAATTCCATGTGGATTATCAGTAATGTTCAAGCTAAACATAGATGATATCAATTACAAAATAAAAAAAGGAAATCTGTTAGAATTTAAAAAAATAATTATAGCATTAGCAGGACCAATTACAAGCTTGGCATTAGCAGTTATTTTTTTGAGAATAGATCCAATATTTATAACAAAAACAGAAGCAGTATATTCTAATGTGTTAATAGCAATATTTAATTTATTACCAATATATCCGCTTGATGGAGGAAGAATACTAAAAAGTTGCCTATGTATGGAAATAGGAAATATAAAATCTAAAATAATAATAAATTACATATCAAATATAATAATGATAATTGTAACTATTTTTTGTAGTATAGCAGTTTATTATTATAAAAACATAGCATATTTTATAATTTGCATATTTTTGTGGGGAATAATTCTAGATGAAAACAAAAGGATAAACTTGACTAAAACAATAGAAAAGTATATCATAAGCTCTAAGGAGTGAAAAATGTTAGAAAAATGCGAAATATGTCCACACAAATGTGGAGTTGATAGAAATAAAACAATTGGAAGATGTAAATCAACTAATAAAATAAAGATCGGGTTATATTCAATACATAATTTTGAAGAACCATGTATTAGTGGAGAAAATGGTTCTGGTACAATATTTTTCTCAAATTGTAATATGAATTGTGTATATTGTCAAAACTATGAAATTAGTCAACAAGGAAAAGGTAAAGAAATAACTATTGAAGAATTGGCAGATATAATGATAAAAGAACAGGAACAAGGTGTTGCAAATATTAATCTAGTTACACCTACAAGTTATGTGCCTCAAATAATAGAAGCAATAAAAATTGCAAGAAAAAGAGGATTAAAAGTTCCAATAGTATATAACACAAATGGATATGAAAATGTAGAAACAATAAAAGCACTTAGAGGATATGTAGACATATATTTGCCAGATTTAAAATATTATGAAAATGAATTAGGAGAAAATTTATCAAAGGTCAAAAATTATTTTTCAATAGCTACAAAGGCAATTCAAGAAATGATTGGACAAGTTGGTACACCTGAGTTTGATGAAAATGGAATGATACAAAAAGGTGTAATAATAAGACATTTAGTATTACCCAATAATATAGAAAATAGTAAAAAAGTATTGAAATGGATAAAAGAAAATTTACCAAATGATATTTATGTAAGTATAATGGCACAATATTTTCCAACATATAAAGCAAAAGAAGATGAAAAATATAAAATAAATAGAAAACTAACAAAAGAAGAATGGGAAGAGATAGAACAATACATAGAAGAAATAGACATAGAAAATGGTTTTATTCAAGAGTTAGGAGAACATGAAGAAGAATATGTACCTAAATGGTGGTAAAAAAATATTTACAATAAAAAAACATTATGATATACTCACAAAAAAGGAGGTCTAATAATGACAGAAGCAGACAAAAATTTTATAGAAACATGTAAAAAAATACTAGAAGAAGGATATTCTTCAGAAGGAACAAATGTTAGAACAAGATGGGAAGATGGAAGCGAAGCAAATTATATTTCAATAGTAGGAGTTACAAATAAATATGATGTAGGAAAAGAGTTTCCTATGATAACATTAAGAAATAATAGTCAAACAGTAAAAAGATCAATAGATGAAGTATTATGGATATGGCAAAAAAAGTCAAATAATACAAAAGATCTAAATTCACATATATGGGATCAATGGGCAGATG
Source organism: uncultured Clostridia bacterium (assembly GCA_934167735.1). GTDB lineage: Bacteria > Bacillota > Clostridia > TANB77 > CAG-508 > CAG-269. The sequence goes on from CAKPLV010000047.1 coordinate 5,111, forward strand.
AAAATGGTTCAATAGGAAAAGCCTATGGATATCAAATGGCAAAAAAATATGAATTTAAAACAAAACAAGGAATACAAGAAATGGATCAAGTTGATTTTGTTTTATATTTATTAAAAAATGATCCATCAAGTCGTAGAATTATGACAAATATATTTAATCATGCAGATTTAAAAGATATGGCTTTAGAACCATGTGTATATGGTACACAATGGCTTGTTAAAGAAGGAAAATTGCATTTAATATTAAATCAAAGATCACAAGATATGTTAGCAGCAAATGGATGGAATGTAATGCAATATGCAGCATTACAATGTATGTTTGCACAAGTTGCAGGACTTGAAGTAGGAACATTAACACATAATATAGGAGATTGTCATATATATGATAGACATGTTCCATTAATCAAGAAATTATTAGAAGCAGAAGCAATGGATGTACATCCAAAATTAAAAATAAATAATCCAACAAAAGACTTTTATGAATTTAAAGTTGAAGATTTTGAAATTGAAGGATATGATTATAATAAAGAAGTAAAACTTGGAAAAATTCCAGTAGCAGAATAGGGAGAGAGAAATATGTTAAGTATAATAGTAGCAAAAGCAAAAAATAATGTAATAGGAAAAAATAATGAAATCATTTGGAAATTACCTACAGATATGAAAAGATTTAAAGAGTTAACAACAGGACATGTAATAATAATGGGAAGAAAAACATTTGAATCAATAGGAAGAGTATTACCAAATAGAAAACACATAATATTTAGTCAAAATCCAGATTTTAAAGTAGAAGATGAAAATGTTGAAATTGTTCATTCAATGCTACAAATACAACAATATATAGAAGATGAAAATGAAAACTTTGTTATTGGTGGTGCAATGATATATAATTTATTAATGCCATATGTAAATAAAATGTACATAACACAAATTGACAAAGAATTTGAAGGTGATGCATTTTTTCCAAGAGTAGATAGTGAAAAATGGGAAGAAATAGAAAGATTACCACAAATAAATGAAAATGGGATAAATTATGAATTTATAACATATAAAAGAAAATAATAAAATTATTGATTAGGGTTAAACTATAAAAAAGGAGAATTTTTTATGTTTAACCCTAAAATGATATATTATGAAAAAAATATAGAAAACTATATATTAGGAAGAGAACTATTAGCAAAATATGCTAATGTTCCTAAGAAAATAATAGAAAACCATAACAATATTGAAGAAATGCGAAAAAGACAAAATGAAGAATTTAAAGATATAAAATCAAATCTTATTATAGGAATAAGAAAAACACATAAATTTGTTGAAAATCACAAAACATCAGATTATCTTGTACCATATACTTCATCTGGTTGTACAGCAATGTGTTTGTATTGTTATTTAGTATGTAATTATAATAAATGTGCATATTTAAGACTATTTGTAAATAGAGAAGAAATGCTTGACAAAATAATAAAGACAGCGCAAAAAAGTGAAAAAGAATTAACATTTGAAATAGGTAGTAATAGTGATTTAATCTTAGAAAACACTATTACAGGAAATCTAAAATGGACAATTGAAAACTTTGCAAATACTGAAAAAGGAAAATTAACACTTCCTTCAAAGTTTGAAATGGTTGATGATATATTGCCATTACAACACAACAAAAAAATAATAATTAGAATGAGTGTGAATCCAGAAGAAATAATAAAAAATGTAGAATTAGGAACATCAAGATTAAAAAATAGAATAAAAGCAATAAATAAATTAGCTGAAGCAGATTATGATG
>CAKPLV010000048.1 GCA_934167735.1 uncultured Clostridia bacterium
CCTTATGATGTATCTACTGCTAATGGTGAAATGATTTTTGGAATGAATTTAGTATTTGGTCAAAGAGAAAGAAAAGAAATTGGAGCAAGAACTAAACGTGCTATGGAAGAAATGGCATTAGAACGTATTCATCCTAGTAAAGCACCTTATGGCTGTATTGGAAATAAGGAAAATGGTCATTTAGAAGTAGAACGATTAAGTAGAGATAAGAATTACTTCTTATCTCTACTTAATCGAAAGTTTATAGAATTATTAAATAAAAGTAATATTTGAAAATTAAAGAACATAAGTAAAACAAAAACGAGTCAGTTTTAACTGACTCTTCAGAGGGGCGACTTAGTTCTAATTTGTCTAGTTTTAGAAAATATTAAAGTCCTTATAAAATAAGGGTTTCCGTGTTTTAATGTTTATTAAAATTTACTTAAATTTAATATAATTTATAATTCTTTGAATAGCTCTAATGCATCAAATTTAATGATAATATCTTTCATAACTCCAACTAATTTTTCATTTAGATTATCAGTTTCATCTAATTCTTTAATTTCTGACTGCATTTTCTTAATTTTATTTTTATTATTATTAAAATATTTACGAGTAATATCTAAATATAAATATTCATCATATTTCTTTAATAAAAATTTTAAATTATCAACATTATCAATTAAATTTATATCTAACAAAAATACTATTGCATATAAATCATATATATTACTCATATCATCATTATTAGAAAAATAATTTAATGTTAAGAGCAATAACATTTTACAACAATTAATATTTAATCTAAAAACAGTTCTAATATTATATAAATTTTCCTCATCGTTTTGAATCTTATACACATATGTTTTAACTATAGAAGGATGTGTAAAATCACATAGATATTTATAAAAATTATTTAACTCATCTAGAACTTCTTTTTCATCTTTACAATCTATAAATAATTCACCGAATAAGCTTTTATAATTATCTGCAACTATTTTTCTTATATTATATGGTTTTAGAAATTCTTTTCTTTCTTTTTCTAAATCAGGTATATTAAATTTAGGATTTTTTTGTTTTTCTTTTTTATATTTTGTTTTTAGTACTCTAGTATAGACATCTCTATCATAATGTTTATACATATCATATGTTTTTTCATCAAAATAAATTGCTATAGAAAACATAATTGCTTCAAATGAACTTCTCAATAAACATAATGAATCAATATATTTATCATTTTCTATTAATGATAAGCAATTATTAATAGATTTTTTTGCGGATTCTAAAAATATTAAACTTTCTTGAGGAAGCTGAGTATTCTTTTGAGATAATTCTAAATATCTATTTATCTGATTATCAAAAATTTTATTATATAAGTTATATAGTTTTAATTTATTTTCATACATAATATCACCAACTTATTAAGTATCTATTATAACAAAAAATGGAGAAAATTTACATTCTCCGTTTATTAATTATATTTCAGTATTTTTTGTTATATAAGTAATAACAATTCTTGGTTCATAATTCATTTTCCTAATCATTCTTTGCATCAATGAGAGTTTATGCATTGTATTAGTATTATTTTCCACAAACATTCCATCTATGAATTCATAAGGAGTTCTCATTCCAATGGGAGTATTGGCTATTTGAATTCCCTTATAGGCATATTCATCTGCTATTTCCTTAGAAGCTTTAATAAAACTTTCGGTATCATAACTATACAATTCAATTAAAACTCTAGCTAAAGCATCACTCCAATTTCCACTAAAATCAATGCTATTATCATCAATAGTAATTTCCAAAGGATTAGAAAAAGCATAGTCCTTATAATCATTAATTGAATCATCATTTAAATTAATATGTATGTAAATATCATCAGTTTCATCAATAACAACATCTGGATATGGGAATATTTTAATAAACTCTTGCGATAAAATCTTACTTCTTTCTAAAATTTCATCTTCATTCCAATTCTCCTTATTTAAAATTTCCTCATTCATTTTTATATGTCTTGATTTATTTAACACTTGTTTTTTCGCTTCAAAATTTCTATTACTCATACTAGAATTATCTTTAGAATCAACTAATGTTAGATTACCTATACGATTAACAACTTCCTCGTATATACTATTTTCATTAACATATTTAGACCAATATTTTGTTTCTGTTTGAGGCATTACATGTTCTACATTTAAATTTGAATACGGAATTCTCGATTCATTATTTTCTATTTTCTTTAATATAAATGTTGTTGATTCTCTTGAATATAAATTTGACTTATTAAATTCTTCTTCAACAGTTTTATCAGTCGGCATAAACTGATTAGTTAGTCTTGTATCAACGACAAATGTTTTTAAAACAGAATTATAGTAATTTTCTCCTTCTTCAAATTTCTTTAATATCTTACCAAGCATTGAACCAAAGATATTTGAAATAGACTTAGTATCAATTCCACAAATATTTCTTCTCACTATATATGTTGTTAATAATTTTATAGTATTTAACAAATCACTTTCTTCAATTCTTTGTTTGTTAAAATATAGATTCATTGTTTCCATTATCACAATATGTGGCATATTTGATTTTGCATTTCTATAATCCTTAAGAATTTCTTCTAAAGTTTGATTATTACTTTCAGATGCATCACGTGAAATGTAATAATAATATTTAGCATAATTTAGAATTTCACTTAATATTTCTTCTTCGTTTTGCTCTGCTAATAGTTTTTCATATTGTAATTTGAATTTTTCATAAACTTCTCTTTCTGGAATAGTTATTTTTTCTTTAATTGAAACATAGAATCTAAAAAATTCCTTTAAGTTTTTTGTGCCAACATAATCAAATTCTATTGGACTCCAATACTCATTATATATGTGTGTTTGAGTTGAATTGTCTTTATTCATTAAAACAAAATTTCTTATCAAATCTGCGGCGGATAAATTAACTCCTGTAGAATTTATTGATTCAAATACTTGTTGTGGATCTTCTTTTTTATCCAATTGTATCCACACTACTTTAAATTTATCTATAGCACCTATTATTTCTTCAAATGTATACTTCAACTTCCATTTTTCCAGTTCTTTCTTAATTACATTATAAGCTTTTAAAACATTAGAATTTTGTTCAGAATCAGTTAAACGTTCTAATTTGTTATCTGATATCAACTTATAAACATTATCATCACTTACAAGTGGTTTTAATCTGTATCTATCCATTTCATAACTTGTATTAATTATATCCTCGTCATTTAGCAAATATTTTTTTGTTATTATTTTTTCTTGCTCATAATATATTTGCTTCAATACTTGTAATATTAAAAATATTGTTGTTAACCTTTGTTGTCCATCTATTATTGTCCATTCACTAAATGAACCCTTATGTAGAGTATCTATATAAACAATACTTCCAAAAAAATGAAAAATAGTCTCATCATCATTATCATAATAAGGAATCATCTTTTCTATATCTTCTAATAATTGAAGAATATTTTTCTTTTCCCATACATAATTTCTTTGATAAATAGGTATAACAAATTGTGTGCTGTTATTACCACCAATAAACCCATTTAAAATTTTCTTTTTACCAACTTCCATTATTGCCCCTCCTTTATATTTTAGACTTTGCTTCTATTTTTTATAAATTTCTAAATATTCATGCATTTTTATTAATAATTATATAATAATTTTTTATTCACATAAATATTAGCTATTTAAAGCATTTAATAAGCTTTGCTTGTATTCATTAGTATATTTTTTCATATCATCAAATATGTTTTTAGAAATACATTCTTTTATAAATTCATCTGTAGCATAACATTTAGCATTAAAATTACTCTTTCTGTGTTCTCTAATATAATCAACAATTAAAGCATTGAAAAATTTATTAGTATCAGCATGAACATATGGGGCTACTAATGACATATATTTTTCATCACATTCTTGATCTGAAATATGCCTAAATAAATTAGCTGTTTCATTGTTCAATTGTTGTGCTTTATTTCTTATTAATGTTACTTCTAACAACCAGTATATACCATTTCCAATAACTTCTATATCTCCACAATTACCAGGAGCATGAGATATTGGCATACCATAAGCATCTATCTTATAATTTGGTCTAACTGAATGTGTTTCACCATAAATTAAATATAAAAGAATAGATAAATAAAATTCGAATTGTAAAGGGGAATCTATATATTTAAATTCAATATTTTTTCTTCCTACCACAATATTAGAAATACGTTCTAATATTGATTCAATATTTAGTTTATAATCACTGACAATTTTATTTAACATAGAATTATAATCCTTAGTTTCTATATTACTATTTCTGCTATTTTTTATTAATTTCATTTCATCTGCAGTTATAATGTTTATTTTATTAAAATAATCTATATCAACATTTTTTTCAGTTTCAGTAAAATTATCTTCTTTTTCTAAAAAATAATTTACAAACTTCTCGCTGTCATGATTAAATTCAATTAATAAAACCCCTTGATTGACTATATTAACAAATCCAGTAATTCTTAGCATTCTCAATACAGTATCAGGATAATCTCTTATAACTGTATCAAATTTATTTTGTTTTCCATATGTCTCATTCAAATATTCATAAACCGAATCTTCCGTAGCAAATGAATTGTTTTCAATTGTTGTTAAAAACTTTTCAACATCATCTTCTTTGCTAAACAAAGATACTACAAACTTATTGTAACTTAATTTTTTTTCTTTTTTATCTAGTTCTTTTAAAACTTTTATAATAAATTTAAAATAGTTATAATCATTACTAACATTTTTATATGGTGATCTCCAGTTGTATTTCATTGCTTGAAGTGAAAATGCTTCTTGTGGATCTATCTCGTTACTAATCAATTTTTTTGCAACATCTCCAATAATCAATTTTTTATTATATCTAGCATAAATAAAACCAAATTCAGAAAGTGTTCTCATATATGTCCAAAATCTTGATTGATAACCCTTCGGAAATCCGCCATCGCCATTTCTGGTTTTATTAATTTCTATTACTTTATTTTGAATTTGTTCTTTGTTACCTAATTTTTTTATGTTAAATTTATTACTTTTTACAATACCGCTTTCATACATATCACAAACAATATCTAACAAGTTTTTATCATTTAACTCTATTCCTTCATATGATTTGATTAACAATAAAACATCTTTAAGTCTTTCAGGATTCCTCATAGCCGTGTCAAAATTAAGTTGTTTATATTCTGGTTCTCTTCTAGTTCCTATCCTTGTCATAATTAGTAACAAACACCTCCTTGGAATTTATTTTTACAGTATTATCATTAAAACTAATATAATTACTGTTAATTTCATATACATTATATTTTTTTGACCATTTTTCAAGAAATTCATTTTTTTGACCTTTATGATACATTAAATTAGTTATACCAAATTTAATACCTTTATCATTTAATTCATCAAGGAATTTATATAATTCTGTTTCATGTTTTTCATTCCATAACTTATTGTATTCGCTATCACTTATTAAATAAGGAGGATCTAATAGCACATAATCGTTTTTTCCTATTTTTAAATTTCTTACAAATTCTTTATAGTCTAAATTAAAATATTTTATATCTATTCTATTTAGGTAATCAAAATAATAATTTAATGAATTATAAACGTTGCTGTTAAAATCAACATTTCCTACCGGTAAATTAAAATCTCCTTTTGAATTAAATCTCGTCATATGATTAAATCCATATATTAATAATAAATATAATTTTAAAACATCTTTTTTATTTTTATTATAATCGTTTCTTAATTTCAAATAATTTTCCTTATTATATTTAGCATAATAGGTTTTTTTATATTTTTCTTTCAATTCACTTGGCACTAAATGTCCATTATAGGAACATGATAGTTCGTATTTTTTTATCAAACTGAATATATTTTTAAAAAACCTATCTTTGTCAGACGAATATTTTTGTAATTCTTTATGAATGCTAATAATAGCACTATCAATATCGTTAACATAATAATGATTAGCTTTTACATTTAAAAATGAACTTCCTCCACCGACAAAAGGTTCTATATAGTTATTTATATATGTTGGCATGTATTTTTTTATTTCTGGCATTAACTTGTATTTATCTCCTACATAAAACAATGGAGAACGATATGATATTTCTTTTTTTATGTTTGGTTTCACTTTCGTAACAAATATAAATTCTTTATGATCATTTAACTCTGTCTTACCTGTTGTAAAGGCTTTATATTTTTTTTCAAATTTTATTGTATCACCTTTATTAGATAAAATAGTTTCAATTTCTTCTAGTGTTATTTTATTTTTTGATGAACTGCTTTTTGATTCGTAGGTGTTATTATATGAAACAATTATATACTTTGCATCAAGTTTCTGGATTAAATCATTAAATGCAATTGGTGCCGAAGTCTTACAATATTCTGACATATTTTCTTCTTTTGGTTTCATTGCAACGCCGTATAATTCAGGTTTTTTCCATTGTGCTATATTCTCCATAACATGATAAAATCTACTATATTGTCTAGAATTATATGGAGGGTCAATATATGCTATATCACATTTAACTTCCTCCGCCAATTTATTTGAATCTTTTCTATATATTTCAACTATTTTATTACTATACTTTTTAGGATTAATTAAATTAAATTCAAATGAATCATTGATTTTTTGGATTTTTCTATATGCATCATAATGACCACAAGTATTTGCAATTTTATCAAATGAATATAAAAGTGAAGAAATGAGAATATTATAT
>CAKPLV010000049.1 GCA_934167735.1 uncultured Clostridia bacterium
ATATATTTACAGTTATAGTTCAAACACCAAAAAGACTATCAAGAGAACAAAGAGATTTGTTAGAACAATTAGCAAAAACAATGAATGAACAACCACCAATAAAGAAAAGAGGAATTTTTGGATAATATAAAGAAAAAGATTAGCTGAAAAGCTTTTCTTTTTTTCCATTTTATAGTATAATATATAATGTTAAAAAAGAGAAAAAAGGAAGGATATTATAAAATGAATAAAAAAAGAATAGTAACAGGAGACAGACCTACAGGAAGACTTCATATAGGTCATTATTTTGGCTCATTAAAAAATAGAGTAGAATTACAAAATTCAGGAGAATATGATCAATATATTTTGGTAGCAGATGTACAAGCACTAACAGACAATTTTAATAATCCAGAAAAGGTTAGAAAAAATGTGAGAGAAGTTGTAATGGATTATTTATCAGTTGGAATAGATCCAGAAAAAACAACAATATATATACAATCAATGATACCAGAAGTTGCAGAACTAACAGTATATTACTCAAATTTAGTAACAATTGCAAGACTTGAAAGAAATCCAACAGTAAAAACAGAAATAGCACAAAAAAGAGAAATATTTGGAGAAAGTGTTACATATGGATTTTTAGGATATCCTGTAAGCCAAGCAGCAGATATAACAGCACTTGAAGGAAAAGTAGTTCCAGTAGGAGAAGATCAATTACCATTAATAGAACAATGTAGAGAAATAGTAAGAAAATTCAATAGCATATATGGAGAAGTATTAGTTGAACCAGAAGCAGTTCTATCAAAGGAAAAAAGAATTAAAGGATTAGATGGAAATGAAAAAATGGGTAAATCTCTAGGAAATGCTATATACTTATCAGATACAGTTGAAGAGGTTAATAAAAAAGTAATGAGTGCAGTAACAGATCCAGGCAGAATAAAAAAAGATGATTTAGGAAATCCTGATATTTGTATGGTTGCATATTATCATAATTTATTTGCAAAAACAGAAGAATATAGCCAAATTTGTAAAGAATGTAGAGAAGGAAAAAGAGGCTGTGTTGCTTGTAAAAAGCAATTAGCAAAAGAAATAAATGAAACATTAGAACCAATGAGAGAAAAAAGAAAATACTATGAAAAAAGACCAGAATTAGTAGATGAAATACTAATAAAAGGAACAGAAAAAGCAAGAGAAACAGCAAAAGAAACAATGAAAAAAGTAAGAAAAGCAATGAAATTAGATTATTTTGAATAGAGAGAGGAAATAAAATGTTTAAAGATTATGCAAAAATAATAATAAAATCAGGAGACGGTGGAGACGGAGCAATTTCATTCAGAAGAGAAAAATATGTTGCAGCTGGAGGACCAGACGGTGGAGATGGTGGAAAAGGTGGAGACATATATTTCAGAGTTGATCCAGATGCTAATACACTAATAGATTTTAGATATAACAAAAAATATAAAGCTCAAAATGGTGAAAATGGTAGTGGTGCAAATAAATATGGAAAATCAGGAGAATCACTATATATAAATGTACCTAGAGGAACTGTTATAAAAGATGCAGAAACAGGAAAAATAATTGCAGACTTATCACAAGAAAAGCAAGAAGAACTTGTACTAAAAGGTGGAAGAGGTGGAAAAGGAAATTCTCATTTCGCTACAGCAACAAGACAAGTACCTAGATTTGCACAAGCAGGTGAAGAAGGAGAAGAAAAAGAAATAATCTTAGAATTAAAATTATTAGCAGATGTAGGATTATTAGGCTTTCCAAATGTAGGAAAATCAACATTTTTATCAATAGTAACAGATGCAAAACCTAAAATTGCAAATTATCATTTTACAACAATAGAACCAAATTTGGGAGTTGTAAAAACAGCAAATGGAGATAGTTTTGTAATTGCAGACATACCAGGTATAATTGAAGGTGCTAGTGAAGGAGTTGGATTAGGTATTCAATTCTTGAGACATATTGAAAGAACAAGATTATTATTACATGTAATAGATGTATCAGGAACAGAAGGAAGAGATCCTGTTGAAGATTATTACAAAATAAATAATGAATTAAAACAATATAGTGAAAAATTAAGTAAAAGAAAACAAATAATAGTAGCAAATAAAATAGATGTAATGCAAGATGAAACTCAATATAAAAAATTAGAAGAACTTGCTCAAAAAGAAAATATAGAAATATTTAAGATTTCAGGAGTAACAAAACAAGGTGTTCCAGAACTCTTATCAAGAGTAGCAGAAGTGTTAAAAACACTACCAAAAGAAGATATAATAGAAGAAAATGAAAAGATTATATATACACTAAAAGATGAAGATGAGAAAAATCAATTCACAGTAAGAGTTGAAGATGGAATATTCATTGTAGAAGGAAAAGCAATTAATAGATTAATGGGAAATACAAATATGGATGATAATGAATCAGTATATTATTTCCAAAAGAGTCTAAAAAATCTTGGAATTGAAGCAGAATTAAAAAGACAAGGAATCAAAGAAGGAGATACTGTAAAAATGTTAAATTGGACATTTGAATGGTATGAATAATGGAGGAAAAATGAGAATTAGATTAGCAGGAATAATTCCAATTGAAGATGGATTCGCATTTATGCATAGAGTAGGAGTTAAAAACCACCCAATAGGAGATTATTATACGTTTCCAGGTGGAGGACAAGAAGGCAACGAAACACTTGAAGAAGGAACAATAAGAGAAATAAAAGAAGAATTTGGCATAGATGTTGAAATTATAAAAAAGCTATATGAATTAGAAAATGGCGAAATAAACAAAAAAGAATATTTTTTCTTATGCAAATATATAGATGGAAAATTTGGAACAGGTGAAGGTCCTGAATTTTCAGGAGATCCTAAATATGAAGAAAGAGGAAAATATATACCAGAAATAATAAAAAGAGAAGATGTAGAAAAAATAGTATTACTCCCAACAGAAATTAGAGATAAATTTGTTAAAGACATAAAAGAAGGAAAAATTTAGAGGTATAGAAATGATAGAAATATTAAAAGAAACCATCATAGATAGTATTAAAATTTTACCATTTTTATTTATAACATATTTAATAATGGAATATATAGAACATAAAACAAGTAATAAAATAAGAAGCACAATAAAAAAATCTGGAAAATGGGGACCAATAATAGGAAGTATACTTGGTATATTTCCTCAATGTGGATTTTCTGTATCAGCAACAAATTTATATGTTGCAAGAGTAATAACATTAGGAACATTAATATCAGTCTATTTAACAACTTCTGATGAGATGATTCCAATATTATTAACAGAAAAAATTCCAATTTCACAAATATTATTCATTTTAGGAATAAAATTAGTAATAGGAATTATAGCAGGACTTTTAATAGATTTTGTTGTAAGAAAAAATAAACCAGTAATTGAAGATGAAAAAATAGAAGAAATATGTGAACATGAACATTGTCATTGTGAAGAAAGTATTGTCAAATCAGCACTTAAACATTCACTAAATATTTTAATATATATTTTTATAACAACATTAATAATAAATTGTATTATAGGAATAATTGGAGAAGAACAAATTGCTAATTTTGTTGCTCAAAATGTTGTATTAGGACCAATACTAGCTGGTTTAATAGGATTAATACCAAATTGTGCATCATCTGTAATATTAACAGAATTATTTATTGAAAAAGTTATTAATATTCCTGTATTAATATCTGGATTATCTGTAAATGCAGGTGTAGGATTATTAGTACTATTTAGAATAAATAAAAATGTAAAGGAAAATGCTAAAATAATAAGTTTATTATATATAATTGGAGTAATATCAGGAATAATATTAGATTTTATAATATAAATTATGAAAAAAGCTTGTAATTTTAAAGCTTTTATAGGATAATATATATGTAGGAATTATGAAAATGAAAGGAAAAAAGCATGAAAATAATAGATAAATTTTTAAAGAAATTAAATGCGAGCAGAAATACATTTGTAACCTATATTTTAACTTTAATTTCCGTATATATTTTAATAGATAGAGTTGTTGAAATGTTATTTTTAATTTTTACAGGGGTATCTGTAGATTATTGGGGGCCAATAAGATATACACTAGCATTAGCATGTCCTGTATTTGCATTTGCATTTTCTCCATCATCAGAATTTGCATCATCAAAAAATTCAAAAATAACACTATTTATAGTTTATGTAATAACACTCTATGTAATAGCATTGTCAATGTTTGTACAATGGATAAATTTTGGAGCTTGGTTGTTTCTAATCTCATTACCAGGGTATGTAGATTTAGTAAGCAATTACTCAGAATTAATAAAACCAGCATTTACAGCAATTGCTATATATTTGCCTCTTACAACATTTTATAGTGTAATAAAATTTGTAAGATTTGGAATAGAAGACAGTAAAGATCAATCAAGATCAATATGGGATTATAAAGGAATAAGTCTTGCAGACACAAAAGCAGGACATGGTCCATTCACATGTGATATGGTATTAGCAAAAGATTTTGAAACAGGAAAAACATTAAGATTTTCAGAACAAAGAAGATATCAATCATTATTAACATGTGGTGGTGCAGGAACAGGAAAAACATCATTAATTCTTGAGCCAATGATTGCAAAAGACATTGAAAAGAAAGCATTCTTCCAAGCTAATGCAAAAGAAATGGGTTATACAGCATTAAAAACAGGAATAGCAACACTTAATAAACCATATGACAATGAATATTTAAACGAAAACTTTAGATTAGACATGATAACACCTACATATGGAAAAGAAGCAGTATTTAAAGCATATCTAAATAAAATGATATTATCAACATTTGGAGATGAATTTGTATATAGAGATTTAGGAATTACATCAATTGCACCAGATTATGAAACAGTTTCAAAAATGACAAATGTATGTAAAAACTTCCACATCAAATATAATATAATAGATCCATCAAATCCGGATTCAATAGGATTAAATCCATTTGTATATGATGATGTCAACAAAATAGCAATTACAATTTCATCAGTACTTAAAGGAATGCATTCAGAAGCTAACCTTGAATTTAATGAAACATATAGAGAAGAATTTATAATTCAAGCATTAGAAAACATTACAATAATGTTAAAAGAAATGTATCCAAGATTAAATAATGGAAGTTTACCTAACTTAGATGATATGTTGAAAATGCTTTCAAACTTTGACTTAGTAGAAAAAATGTGTGAAATAATGAAAAGTGATGCTGAGCTTGCAGAAAAATACAGTTCACAAATAAGATATTTCCAAAAGAATTTCTATTCAAACAGTGTATCAAGAGCAGAAACAGAAAAATACATATATATTGCAGTATCACAATTAGATAATTTATTAAGATTACCAGGAGTAAAAGCAATATTATGTAACAGACATAATAATATAGATTTTGATAAAGCACTTAAAAATGGTGAAGTAACATTTGTATGTACACGTAGAGGAGACCTTGGAAGAGCTAGTCATAGAGCATTTGGATTATTCTTTATATTATCAATGCAAAATGCAGTATTAAGAAGACCAGGAAATGAAAATAACAGAATTCCAAATTTCTTCTATATAGACGAATTTCCAGACTTTATTTGTAAAGATACAGAAGTAATATTTACACTATATCGTAAATATAAAGTTGGAACAGTTGTAACAACACAAAATTTAGCACAACTTGAAGGAAATTCAGAAAGAATGAAATATAAAGAAACAATACTCACAAACTGTGCAAGCAAAATATTCACAGGAAATGGTACACCAGAAGAACTTGCTTGGTGGGAAAAAGAATTCACACAAAGAAGAACATGGGCATATTCAAACTCAATGGATATGAACAAATTACAATATGATCCTAAATATGGTGGAGTAAAATATGACTGGGAAAAATATTTTGCAGCTAATAAATTAGCAACAATGAAATTTAAACATGTAGCCATTAAATTAAAAAATGATGGTGGAACATATGATGTTGGAGAAGGAGTAATGAACTTCTTAGGTTCAAAATATAAAGAAGAACAACCAATTAAAACATATAATTTTGCAAAATTTACACCAGGAGTTACAGGAGAAGATGATACTGAAACAAATAAAAAAGTAAAATTTAATCCTAAAACAGTAAATTTTGTAGATGATCAAAATGAAGTAGATCCTGTTCAAACAGACATAACAGATTCAAATTTTATATTTGATAATGAAAACGCAATAGTAGTTAATTTAAAAAAGAAAAAAGAAAATTAATTATTATAGAACCAAAATATAAAGCGATATAAACTTGTAGTGATATAATTTATGTTGCTTTATTTTTGGCAAAAACATATAAAAACGCATGAAATATATAAAATTGTAAAAAATAAATACAAAAGAAATTTAATTAGGGAGGAAAAAATGAATAAAAGAAACAAAGGAATAACATTAATAGCATTAGTAGTTACAATAGTTGTGCTACTAATACTTGCAGGAGTAAGTATAGCAATGCTAACAGGAAATAATGGAATAATAAAACAAGCACAAAAGTCAAAAGATAGATCAGAACAATCAAGAGTAGAAGAATTGGTATCTGTTGCAATAGGAAGTGTAATATCAAAATATAATGGAAATATATCAGGAATAACACCTAAAATGATAGCAGATCAAATAAATGAAGATGAAAGAAGATCAGATGTATATGCAGAAGACGAAACAACATTTCCAACAAA
>CAKPLV010000050.1 GCA_934167735.1 uncultured Clostridia bacterium
GATAATATAAATATCAAAAATAAACATGCTAGTAACACAAACAGTGTTATAGCACCTTTTTCTCCCTTATTTTTTCTTGTGTTTATATAGTTTTTCATATAATTATCTCCTCATAAAAATCTCACTTGTATTATATATTTTCATCAAAAAATTTTCAATATTTTTTTATTACTTAATTATTATATTTTCATATTTTTTTATTATTTGCATATAATTATAAAAAAGATTTGGAGGCTTTATGTACAGATTAAAATATTATGTCATTTTATTGTTAATTTTAACTTTAATTTCATTTCCATTGACAGCTTATGCTGATTTATTTACATGGTCTATAAATACTGTAGAAACAACTGCAACAGTAGCACCCGAGCAAATTGCTGATAATAATTTTTTAGATTTAGAAGCTGGATCTGCAATTCTAATTGAACAAAATTCTGGAACAATGCTATATGGATATAATGTTCATGAGAGATTACATCCTGCTAGTGTAACAAAAGTTATGAGTCTTCTTTTAATTATGGAAGCTCTTGATTCTGGAAAAATCACTTTAGAAACTCAAATACCATGTAGTGATAATGCTGCAAAAATGGGTGGTTCACAAATATGGTTAGATACAACAGAAACTTTAAGTGTTAATGATATGTTAAAAGCAATTTGTGTAGTTTCAGCAAATGATTGTGTTGTCGCTTTAGCAGAATATCTTGGTGGAACAGAATCTGGCTTTGTTCAGATGATGAATTCAAGAGCAAAAGAACTTGGAATGAATGATACTACATTTAAAAATTGTCATGGATTAGATGAAGATGATCATTTAACTTCAGCATATGATATTGCTTTAATGTCAAGAGAGCTATTAAAAAATCATCCTCTTATTACTAATTATACAACAATTTGGACTGATTCATTAAGAGATGGAAAATCAGCACTTTCAAACACTAATAAATTAGTTCGTAATTATTCTGGTTGTACTGGATTAAAAACAGGTTCTACATCACAAGCATTATTTAATCTTTCTGCCTCTGCAACTAGAGATGGTCTCTCACTTATTGCTGTCGTAATGAAAGCTCCAACATCTGCTATAAGATTTAAAAATGCTACAAGCCTCCTTGATTATGGTTTTAATAATTATTGCTATAAAAATTTCGCTAACAAAAATGATATCGTAAATTCAGTTGTTGTAACTAAAGGAGTAAATTCTTCTGTTAATGCTGTATACGAAAATTCACCATCTTTTCTTGTTAAAAAAGATGATGAATCAAAAATAACTTATGAAATTTCTATTGATAAGTCTGTTCAGGCTCCTGTTTCTGAAGGTCAAATTCTTGGAAAAGTTTCTTATTCTTTAAATGGTTCAGAAATTTATTCTGTTAATTTGATTGCTGATGAGTCTGTTCCTAAAATCAATTTGCTTAATATGACTAAACATATTTTTTACAGTTGGCTTACATTTGTTTAATAAAATCTTATTGACTTTATTATAAACATTAGATTATAATATAAATAGGAAATGACAATTCCGTTAGATACGGTTTTGCCAGGATTGTTTTAATAAACCATTTACCCTGTCAAAAGTAGAATGGTTTATTTTTTATTTTATTCAATCCTCAAAATCTTAGCAGTTATATTACTATCTGAATTTTCCATCAAAATCTTTATTGCACTACCAGTATTATTTACAAATTTAAAATCATAGCTTCCATATGCAACAGCTGCATCTTTGCCCTCTGCAATATATGGAACATGACCACTATGTTGATGTCTTTCTGTAACTTCCAATGTTTCAATTTCTGTTACAGCATTATACAAAGTTGTACTAACTTGGCAATTTCCGCCTCCAAGTCCTTGTTTCTTTTTTCCATCAACATATATATCTGCTTTTTCATAACCTTTTGCTGTTGTAGCCTTTCCAACAGTATTACAAAAAGAAAAAGTTTCTCCTGGTTGAACAACCTTTCCATTTATACTATTACATGTAATTCCTATATTATTTTGTCTTTCTTTATCTTTGTTATAAATCTTTGTTGTAAAACTTGCAACTTCTGTTTCTTGTTGAACAGCTTGTTTTTCTGGCTGAACTTCTACAACATTTGAGATTTGATTTTGAATTTCATTTTTAGCTTCAGTATTTTTATTTGTATCATCTTTATTTTCATCTTCTTTTGGCTTTTCTTGAACTACATTGTTAGTTGTATTATTTTCTGGACTTTTTTCTTCTTTAGATCCTGAATTAGCCCATACCATTCCAACTACAATCCCTGCAATTACAACACAAACAATAATCCAAATTTTCTTCATTTTTTCACCCTTTTTAATAATAATTTGTTTTTATTTTATCCAAAATCCCAAATAATATTGACAAAATCCAAAAATATAGTATAATAAATATGTATTGATTTTTTAAGGAGATAATTTTATGTTAGCAAAACATTGGAAAAAAATTGGTTTATTTATTTTAATAGTAGCATGTATTTTTAATATTATGACTAAATTTGTTCATAAAATGTCTTTAAAGGCTGAATTAGAAGCTTCTGCTACTTATATAAATCAACAAAAACAGGAAGAAAATAAAAATTTAGATAAATAATCTTGAAAAAATAATCAAAATATGGTAATATAATATATGGCAAAATTACTATTTTTAAGAAAGAGGTGAATTGCAATGAAAGAAGGATTACATCCAAACTACAACCAAACAACAATTACATGTGCTTGTGGCAATGTTTTAGAAGTTGGTTCAACAAAAAAAGATTTAAAAGTAGATGTTTGCTCAAAATGTCATCCATTCTGGACAGGTAACTTAAGACTAGATACTAAAGGTGGAAGAGCAGATAGATTTAAAAAGAAATATGGTCTTGCATAAGAAATGGCTTTCAAAAGCCACTTTTTTTGTTTTCATAAAAATAAGAGGTTTTAAAAACCTCTTATTTTACTTTTTCTATTAAAACAATTCTCCATTTATAATCATGATATCCTGTGTAAAATTTTTCATCCATAACTTTTTTGTATTCTGAATTTTCTCCCATTAGATCTTCATAAGCTGTTCCATCACAATAATCTATTATCCAGACTCTGTCTGATAAATTATTTAAACAATCTTTGGATACTTCTGTTGAGAAGTTTGGTCCAAATGCTTTGTATGCTTCTTCTACTCCCCAATTTGCAAGGTTCATGAAATATACTCTATTTTCTATTGCATGATTTGCAGCTACTGAACCAACTCCGATATCTGAAAATACAACATCATCTTCTGGTTTCATATTTTCTTCTAGACATTTTAATGGTCCTTCATTTGATGAAGCATAATTGTCTTTTATCATTCCAACATTATTGTTTATTCCTAAAAGTGCTATAACAGTTAAAATTGAAACAACTGCTACTTTGCTTTGTTCTTTTGCAAGTATGAAACTTATTGCAAATATGTATAATCCTGTTACTACAAATAAGTATCTGTAATATAAGATTGCACTTTTTAATACTACTGTTATAATTATTGCAGCAAGTATTACCCCTAAATAGATTCCAACTGCCCATTTGAATGGTGTTAGATTTTGTTTTTCTTTTGAATATTTATATGTTTTGTATATTATATATGCATATAATTCTAATGCTAATACTGTTGGAACTAATAGTTCTGTATAATCTGTTGTTCTAATATATCCAGCTAATTGACAACTTATAAGTTCCATTGGTGTTTTTGGATATGTGAATCCAATCCAAAATCCTGCAGATACTTGTTTTAATTGTGTTGCTAAATATATTAACCAAGGTAAGTATGCTAATGCTTGTACTATTCCAAATGATACAATAAATATTATTCCTTTTTTTCTTTTCTTTATTATTAAGTATATTAATAATATTACATTTATTATTCCTGCAGCCATTAATCCATAATAATGTAAATATATACTTGCTAAACTTGCTATACCATATATAATCCAGTTTTTAGTATTATCTTCTTTCGCAAGTCTATATGCATATATTGCAAGTACTGTTATTGCAAGTATTGCCCATGAATACATTCTTAATTCTATTGCATATACTGCCATTTCTGGTAAAAATGCACATAAAAATGAGAATATAAATCCTGTTTTTTCTCCAAAATCTTTTCTTATGTGTGTATATCCTAATATTATCATTATTGCTATAGGAATTACTGAAAAAATTCTATATGCTATTATTGAACCACCTGTTATTAAACTTATAATTTTAAGCATCCAATAATATAAAACAGGATGTACATCATGTCCTCCTATGTTCCATATATCTCCAAATGTTTGTCTTGCCATTCCAACTGAGTATGATTCGTCAAACCACATATTTGTGTGAAATGCTCCTAATGATACAAAAATTATTCCAATAATAATTAGTGCAATGTGCCATTGTTTTAATGTGATGTTCTTAATTTTTTCTTTTAATTTTTCCATTTTTTTGTCCTTTCTTTTGTCCTTTCTTCATTTTTTCAACCACATTTTACTATATTATTATTTATTTTTCAAGTTATTCGTTTGAGTTTTTTATCTTTTTATTATACATATCATTTAATTTTTGCATTAGATCTGGTACATAGTCTAATAATCTATCAATTGTTGATGAATGTTCTACTGGCATTAGTTTTACATTTTCATCTTGTACAACAATAAATGCTACTGGATTTATTGTTACACCTGCACCAGCCCCTCCTCCAAATGGAAGCCTGTATTCTATTTCTTCATCTTTATCTTTTCTTGTATATTCTTTCATTGTTTCACCACAAAATTCGCTTCCACCTGCTGCAAATCCAAAACTTACTTTTGATATTGGAATTATTGTAATCTTATTTCCCGCTTCTATTGGCTCTCCTATAATTGTATTAACATCTACCATATTTTCAATACTACTCATAGCAGTTATCATAAGATTTTCTATTGGATGTTCGTTCATTTTTAATCATTCTCCTTTTCTTGTTGATTAAACTATAGATATAGTTAATCAAATTAATTTTTATTATACAATCAAGTTTTAGTTTTAGAATATTTTTGTCAACATATACTGGTTTTATACTATATTGTGGTTTTTTCACTATATTTCCTACCATTCCAGCTACTATACCAACAATTAATGCTGTTTGAGCTGCATCTTTTGTTCCAATAATTAAATCAAAATCAAGTTTGGATATTTCTATTTTTATGTTTTTGAGCATTTCTTTATAATCTGTTTTTATATTATTTTCTATCTTAACTTTTTCTTGTTCTTTAATTTTTTTACGTAAATTTTTCTTGAAAATTTTTATATGTTTGAATATTAGAATATATAATGTGATTTTAAAATTTTTGTTTATTTTTTCATCTTTTTCCCTTTGCGTATCAATGTCCAAATTTTTTATTTCTATTTCTAATCTACTTGTATGTATTGCCAAAAACGAAAATAATAAAATTATCAATATAAAAAGAAAAAACAATATTATCGCCTTCTTTGCTTTAATATTATTTTTTCCAAATTATTTCATTTTATTCTTTTCTACTTCAATATCTCCAAATAGATTTTCTTGTTCTGTTATTATTTTGTTTCTTCTAGACATTTCTAGTAATCCTGAAAATGCTGTTACAACTTCTCTTTTATTTCTTTTTTTAACTGAAAATAATTTATTAAATGTGAATTTTTTGTATTTGATTAATGCTCTATACATTTCTTTTACAGTATTTCCAACTGAATATGTTTCTGTAATTGCAATTTTTTCAATATTAGAAGCATTTTCATTGATTTTATCTGCATTTTTTTGAATTAGTTTTCTATATATGTCTGGTATTGTATTGGGATCATATTTTTCTTCAATTTTTTGCTTTGGTAATTCTATTTCTTCTTGATTTTTATAAAATCTTTTTGAAAATTCTAAAAAGTTTTCTTTGAACTTTTTAGTTATTTCTTTATATTTCTTATATTCAATTATTCTTCTTATAAGTTCTTCTTCTGTTATTTCTTCTTCATCTTCTTGTTGCTTTGGTAGTAAATGTTTTGATTTTAAGTATAGTAATGTTGATGCCATTACTAAAAATTCACTTGTTATGTCTAAATTCATTTCTTCCATTTGATTTATGTATTCTAAATATTGGTCTGTAATTTGACTAATATTTATATCATAAATATCCATTTTGTTTTTGTCTATTAAATGACATAATAAATCAAGTGGCCCTTCAAAATTGTCTATTTTTATTAAATATGTATTTGTTTTTAATGAAATTATATTATTCACTCTGATATCCCTTTCTGTATAAATATTGATTGATTTCTTGTTCTTCCATTGTTCCTGATTTTTTCATTTTTATTTTTTCTATACATTTTTTCTCATATTCTTTTAATTCATCATAATGCTCATTTATATATTTTTCCATGATTTTTCTGTCAATTCCTTTTCCTGCTAATTTATATTTTATTTCTTTTATTGACATTGTTTTTAATGCCATATATTCTCTAATTTGTCTTTCTATAAAATCATAGTCATTAATGTAATTGGCTTCTTTAAAGTATTCTATTATGTCTTCAAG
>CAKPLV010000051.1 GCA_934167735.1 uncultured Clostridia bacterium
TCACCAGCGAATAAATTTAAAGCTCCACCTGTTACTTCTCCTGTTGTTGATACAGGATTTAATGCTGTTGGCCATTGATATTTATTTTGTGTTGCTGCTGCCAAGTTTGCTTGGTTAAGTGTTATTTTTGAGCTCCAAGATTCTCCATCTAGTGAAATTTGTAGACCTTCTGCAGCTACAACTTTAGCACTGATTCCTTCAAGAGCAACCTCTCTACTAGCAGAGAACCATGCATATGTTGATGATAATAGCAACATTCCTGTTAGAATTAACATCATAAATAAAGAATTTAATTTTCTTTTACTTCTTCTACTTCTTCTACTCATTTTCTTCGTCTCCTTTGTTATTATTATTGTTATCTGATGAAATATGATCTTCAGTAATCATCATGTGCATTTTGATTTCCCCACCAATTAAATCATCAATGCAATCTGGATCATTACCTTCAATCCATATTACGACAGTACATTTATCAATTTCTCCTGCTTTGAAATCTTTTCGAGGCTCAACAATGATTTCTTTATCAGGCTTAAATGCTATTGTATTTTCCTCTGGTTCTTTTGTAGTACTGTTTACCTTGGCATATATACTTTTTTCTCCATTTAAAATTATCATAACTCTTAAAGCTTCATCAACATTTCTAATAACATCATCAAGTATTACTTCATAATAATAATTCATGGTGTTATCACTTTTGTTTTCAACATAGAATGTATATGCTATATAGTTTGTCCCATTATGACTTCCTTCAGCTTCATTATCAATATTTTCTGGTAACCAACTTTGTGCAATATTGGTAAAGAAATCCACTTTTTCTGCTTCCAATTTTTGCTGATATTTCTTTTCTTCTAGCTTGTTATAAATAACAAGTTCACTCATTGGATCTCCAGCATGATCAAGTACAATTGTAAATCTACCTGTGTCATAAACGATTCTAAGGATAAAATATATAATTAATAGAAATATTGCCATAATTACAAGCGTTCTTCTGATCCAAATTATTTTGGAATTTCTATCATTTAATTTTAAAGCTTTTTTTCGTATTCTTCTTTTAGACATTTACATCCTACCTACTCCATTCGTTATTATTTAAAATGAACAAAAAATATAATCTGCTTATCTTTTTGATAACTAAATTTTAGCATAAATATTTCCAACATTCAATTACATTCCTATTACATTTATGTTACAAATATTTGACATTTTATTTACATTTTTGTAATATTTCGATTTATTATTGTTTAACTCAACATTTTATGCTAAGATTTTTTTAGAATATTAAGGAGAAATTTGTATGAATACTGTTATACCAGCCAAAAAGAAGGCTTTTCTTATACTTGCATGTTTGTGGTTTATTATCAGTTTTTCTGTTATTCAAACAACATATGCTAAGTATATTACCAATTTAGATACAGGTACTAATATTGCAATTTCATATTGGAACATCTTAGTTAATAATCAAGATATTATAGATAATTCTGATATTAGTGGTACTATGACTGCTGTCTTTCCAGAAAATGATTACAAAAAAGCAGATGTAATTGTTCCAGGAAGTACAGGATATTTTGATTTAAATATTGATTCATCTGCTGTAAATGTTCCTTTTACTGTAACAGTTTCAACAGCAATAAATGAAACAAGTACTTTAAAAGATAAATTAATTATTACAGGATATTCTATTAATGGTCAAGATATTGTAGAACTTCAAAATGAAACTTCATTTACATCTACAATTGGCAAAGATGCAACTTCAACAATTATTAGAGTTTATGCAACTTGGGCTGATGATGGAACTGAATCAAAAGAAGATACAGCCTTAGGTATTTCAGGTGGTACAGCAATTTTAGATGTTAATTTAAAATTTGATCAAATAGCAAATTAAAAGTTGGTTTAAAAACCAACTTTTTTTAATTTTGATGTTGCTTTGCAACTATTTTTATTTTTACTTCGATTGCAGATTTTCCTTCATTATCTTTATAATACTTATAACTATCTATACCAAACTTAGTATCATTTTCATCATTACCTGCTTCATATTTCCAAGAAAAACTTATTTTAACATTTGCTTCTCCGTTTAAGTCTAAAACATCTGAAGAACATATTGCAACAATTTTAAATGGATTATCTTCATTTAACATTTTTATCATTTCATCTTCTGTAATTTTTATTTCATTTCCAGTTAATGTGGCTTTTTCAGCTGTAGTAA
Organism: uncultured Clostridia bacterium; assembly: GCA_934167735.1. GTDB lineage: Bacteria > Bacillota > Clostridia > TANB77 > CAG-508 > CAG-269. The sequence continues at coordinate 2,207 of CAKPLV010000051.1, forward strand.
GTTCATCTTCTACAATATATGTTTTATCAAGAATTCGAACTATTGGTATTGTATAACTTAAATCTGCTTGTTTTTCTCCTTGATTATTTATCTTTACTGTTTTTTCTACATCTTCCATTCCAGGATATGCTTCATCTATTGGAAAAATAAATTCTTTTTCAACTATCTGATTATCAACTTCAAAATTAACACTCCATGCATCAACATGTACTGTCATATTAGTTGATACTGTTGTAACATATAGAAACCAGGCAAATGTATTAAAAATTAAAGTTAAAGAAAGCATAAATAGTGTATGTAATTTTAATCTTCTTCTTTTTCTTCTTTCTTCTCTTTTTCTTTTCATTACATCCTCCTTTCTTCTATTCGTATCTTCTTCTGCGTTTAGCTCTTTTTTCTTTTCGTTTTTGTGCTTTTTTATCTGCTTTTTTGTTATTTTCATCATCATCATCGTCATTATCTTCTTCATCTATTTCATCATATTTTTTAAATGAATTAAATTCAGAAAATACCAAAATTGCTAATGGAACAAATATAAAAAAATACATACCATATTTATTGTTTATTATTTCATTCAAATATGTTATTAATTTCAACTTTGTTATTACAGTACCATAAATCTGATCTTCACTAATTGTTGGATCTTCTTTATCATTTGCAATACCCTTTGTTACAAAATTTGTTTTTCCATTTTCACCTTTTTCGATTTTTATAATTTGGTGTGTTACAATTTTATCTGCGAAACTTCCAACCTTCCCCATATATGTAACATCATCACCAACTTTTAAATTTGCTATTTTTGTTTCTTTTACTAAAAGTACATCTCCAACATTATATTTCGGAACCATACTTTCAGTAACTACTGTAAATATTCTAAATCCTGCTAATGTTATATTGTTATTTGAAAATCTCTGTACTAATATTATTCCTACAATAGCTAGTACAACAACTTTAATAGCAAACTTAACTACTGATATTATTGCTTTCATTATTTTTGAAATCATTGTATTCACCTTTAAATACTTATTTCGTTAATTTTTTCAAAATATTTATCTATATATTTTCTAAATATTTTTTCTATGTCTTTTTTAGATGCAACTCTTCTTTCCTTTTCTTTATCATATTGGTTTCCAAGTTTATCTTGTAATTGTTTTTTGGTTAATTCAGGATTCATTTCTATAATTTTATCAAGCATTTTTGAAATTGTCTTTTCTTTTGCTTCTTCAATTTGTTTATCACTTGCTTTATTATTTATAGAATTAACTGTTAAATATTCAAGCAAGAATGTTTGATCTATTAATTCTTTTAATTGACCTTTGTCTTGGTAATCCTTTTTTTCTTGTTCTGTGTGATCTTTATCAGACATATGTTCATTTATATAATCCCACAATTTCATTGCATATTGGAAATTAACATTTTTTAAAATTACATTTGTTTTCTTTATTGGATTTGTGACAAATGGTACATCTTCTTTTTCAAGTTCTTTATAAACTTCTGTTAATTTTATTGTTTTTAAATCAGTTTCAAGTTTTTCTATTCTTTCATTATATCTTGGATCTTTATTTAAAGATGTATCAAGTGCTGTATTTAAAGAAATGTTAACACTAATTTTTTCTTCTCCAACCATTGTTGTGCTTGTATAATCTATTTTTTTATTATCTTTTAGCCTTGGATCTTTTTTTCCACCTTCTGTTTTTAATCTAATAAATTGTAGCATATATTGTATTAGTGTATATACAAATCTATTTTCATATGTATTAAATGTTTCTTCTTTAAATACATTTAATAACTTAGAAGGAATTACATCTCCTGTATCTTCATCTATATCTTGAACGAAGTTTGTATGTTTTGCCAAGTGTTTTATACTTTCTACTCCAACTTTTTTAGCTGATTCTATTTTTATTATTTCTTCTTCATTTTTTATAAATCTTTTAGGATTTCTAAAGATTTTATCAAGATATGGCATTGTAAATTCAAACAGATCAAGCCATTGATCATCAAAACTATCTTTTGCATAATCTGTTTGAACTCTCATGTTTGAATCCATACCATTTACGAAGTCATCTAGCTTTCCGTCATCCATCTGATCAACTAAATTATTTACACTTAAGTCTTTCATTTGTTTATCCTTTCTAGCTATTATGCCATTTTCTTTAATCTAAGTAAATATTCTATACATTCTGCCATAGCATCTTTTCCAAATGTTTCATTTAAGAAATTAATATATGGGTCTATTTCATCTTTTATATATGCCATGTTCAATTGCTCAAATTTTCTTAATATTTTTTTAGCAATAAAGTAATCTACACCATCAACTTCTGTTCCACCACATGCAACATACACTGGTACGAATTTTTTCATATGTGCAACAATACGGTTACCAAATGCTATACGGAAATGTTTAATAACATAATCATCCATTAGTTCTATTTTGTCTAATGTTTCTTTTGATATTGCACAATTTTCCATTGCATCTGAAAATATTTTATCTAAATATGAATAATTAACATCTAATGCTGATTTATCTTCTGGAACAAATACTTTACCTTTATCATTTATATCTATCGGCATAGCTCTATCGTATACCTTATCTGTAACGGCGAATGTAGAGTCGTCGTTGTTGATTGTTCCTATGTACCACATATTTGCTGGTACCTTTATTTTACCAAACATTAATTTCTTAGGGTCAGTAGGCCAGCTATTTGGCACAACTTCTATTACCCATTCATCTTTATTTGGCATTTCTAGAATTGACAACATCTCTGCAAAATAATACTCAACACGTGACAAGTTCATCTCGTCGAGGATTATTGTATAAATATCATCAGTATATCCTGCTATATACATTTCTTTTAATATATCTGTTTCATTAAACTTTTTAGTGAACTCATTGAAGTATCCAAACAAGTCAGTTCTATCCCTCCAAGAAGGTTGTACAGATGCTACACATGAGTCATGTTTTAAGAATTTTCCCCAAGCATATGCAAGTGATGTTTTACCAGTACCAGAGATACCTTGTAGAATTACTAGTTTTGTTGAGGCAAGTCCTGCAATAAATATTCTCATCATTTTTTCTGTATAATATAATCTTAGTTTAGATGCTGCAAAATTTCTAAAGTGTGAGCAGAATTCTGGTAAATCAAATGAATTTCCATAATTTTGGATTTTGTAATTTGCATATTCCATATCTATTAATGATAGTTTTGCAAATCTTATTCCTGTTTCTCCTTCTTCTACATTTTCTTGTCCATTTTCTCCAGCTTTTAATTCTTCTTTAGCTGATTCATAAGGTTTTAAGCCTAATTGTGAAACCTTCATAGCTAAAATTTCATCTTTTTCTCTTGATAAATCAACAACCTTTTTGTTTAATGTTGCAACTTCATCAAGTAATGCTTCTTGATCTATTACTGGTTTTCTTAATTTTGTATATTTTCTTACTACAAATAATACTAAGAATACTATTAATCCTAAAAACAACATTACAAATACTATTGATAATACAGCTAATACCCATTCTGGTGCAGAAAAATCCGCATAATAATTTCTAAAAACTTCTGTATATTGTTTTATATTGAACATCATTTTTATTCCATCTATTAATCCTCTAAATATTAATAATATTCCTGTAACTGTTTGATTTATAAATTCGTACAAAAATCTTACAAATGTATCCATTATTTATCCCTCATCTATTATTAAATTTTTTAAATCTTCTGAATTTTCTTTAAATTCTTCGAAATATTCTAATTTTTTGCTTACTATTACATATTTGAATATTTCAAGTTTTCTTATGTGTTCTCTACTAATTATAAATGAATCATCTATTATTACTGCGAAACTATATCCTTTTTTCATTAATTCATATATCTTATCTCTATTAATTATAAAATCTCTATATTTTACTTTTATGTATATTTTTTCTTGGATTGATGGTTCATTTATAATTCTTAAGGCTTGTTCAAATTTTTGTTTTTTATCAAATAAAGACATTGGAAAATCAACTAAATATTGTGTACTAAATTTTCCTTCCAAAATCATTCTAATATTATATACTGTTAACATTAAATATTCAATTATGATTTTGTCTTCATTAATTATATTTTCATTGTACACATCTTCTATTGCTCTATCACTATAAATATATGGCAATTTAAAATTATATTTTAACCCTACTTTATAAACATCTTTTATAAGAGGATATTTTACAATTTCTAATTCGAAATCATCTGATTCAAAACTTTTTAAGTACTTTTCTTTTGAATC
>CAKPLV010000052.1 GCA_934167735.1 uncultured Clostridia bacterium
CCCCTATACTTGTTATACTATCTGGTAAAGTTATAATTTTCAAGTTATGACAAGCACAAAATGCTCCATTATTTATACTTGTGATACTATCAGGTATTGTTATGTTAGTTAGATTATAACATTGACTAAATGCCCCTTCTCCAATTGTTATAACTTCTTTAGGTATTGAAATATCCTCAACTCCTGTCAAGCAAAATGCTCTATCGTCTATACTTGTTACTGTATTAGGTATTGTGGTTGTTTTAAATCCTTGAATTAATTTGTTTGAACTTGTTTCTATTATTGCATTGCAATTATCTCTACTATCATATACCGTATTGTTCTTGTTTACTTTTACTTTTACAGAACCAGTATGTCCAGCAAAAGCACCTGTTTCAATACTTGTAACACTGCTTGGTATTTCTATAACTAAATTAACTTCGTTGGCTTCGCTACTCCAATATCCCGAATTAAATGCCATATATGTAATAGATTTTACACCTTCTTGTATGACAATTCTTTGCAATCTGTTTGATTTACTAAATCCATTAGCAATTGAAACACTATTAGGAATAAATACCCCCGTTAAATATGAGCCATTAATATAATGACAACCATCTGTTGAAAAGGCTGAACTAATTTCTGATATTTCATTAGATATCAATAAATCCCCTTTTAATTGTGTACATAGTTCCTGTAATTTAGAATTATCTGTAACAATTATATCCCCATCATCAATCAACTGTTGCCAAGATTTAATCATCTCTTTTGTTCCTGTTTTATATAAACCTGGTCCTAGCTTGCTCCAATCTATTTCATCATCTTCATCAGAAAGTGTAAAATCAATATAATGGCTTCCTATTATTACAAATCCTTCATCTAGAATTTTATCTCTTTCTGCTTCTGTTAATTCGTTTTTCTCTATTAAATCAGCAAGTAACTCATTTAATGTTTGTGCAGTATTATCTCCTGTTTGTTTATCTAACTTATTATTACTTCTCCACAAATCTCTTTGTTCTTCTACTGTTCCTCCTCTTGTTTCTTCTTTTGATTTTCTTGCTTGTGTTATTACTCCATTTTCTCCTGTTAACATTGATATGCTTATTCCTGCTAAAATAAGTAATACTACTATTGTTACTACTAATGCTATTAGTGTTATTCCTTTGTTTTTCTTTTCCATATTTTTCTCCTTTTATTTTTACATCAAATACTATATCTTCCTATTTTTGCTTCAAATAAACTTTTTAGTAATAAATAATTTCCTTTAATAACTCCAACCTTTGTTGAAAATTTCTTTCCTTCTGGATATCTTCTGGTTACAGGAACTTCACAGGTTTCTAAGCCTAATTGATCTGCTCTAACTGATAAATATATTGACAATTCATAAGATTTAAAAATTAATCTAAATGGTTGAACTTCATCATGTAATAAATATCTACGTGAATAGCCTCTAAATAAATTTGTTGTATCTGTGTATTTTTTTTGACTTATATTAGAAATTATAGGTGCATGTATGTATTTTATAGCAAATTCTCTCATTTTTGGAGTATTAATAGCTTGTCCTCCATCTACATATCTTGATCCTTGTATATAATCATATCCATTTTCTAATTTTTCAACCATTTCATATGTATCTTCTATACTGTCTTTATTATTTCCATCTATTGAAATTACTCCATCATAACCATTTTCCATTGCATAATAAAATCCAACTTGTAATGCTTTTGATTGTGTATACTTTCTTTTCTCATCCATTGCAATTAATGTGTTTATTCTATATTTCTCAAGGTTCTCTTCTGAAATTGAATCATCTGTTGTTCCACTATCTATTAAAACAATATCTGCTATTTCAAGTACATGATTGTCTTTTGCTCTTTGAAGTTCATTTTTTAGTCTTTCTCCTTCATTTATTATTGGAATACATATACAATATTTGTTTTCTTTTTCTCTTAATTTTCTTACCTCATATCCAGGTAAATTAATATTTTTTTCTTTTATGTCTCCGAATTTTCCAATCCTTTTTATACTTGCATTTATTATATAATTAATAAAATAATATGATGATTTAAGGATTGAAAATTTCTCATATTGTCTATAAAGTTTCCACCTATATTTAGCTGTTCTGAATTTATTTGAACTTCTTGAATTTTTGGTTACTCTATAATATGCAAGTACTTCATTTTGACCATATGCTTTTCTTCCATTTTTTAAAATATTCCACCATGTTGCAATATCTTCATTCATTGTATCTGGCATATAGCATAATTGTTTTGGTATTTTTGATAAATTAATTATTGTTGTTGTTGTTAAGATTTTCATATTTGAAAGAAATTTTTTATAATCTACTTCAGGTGATACTTCTATCTTTTTACTAACTTTATTACCTTTAATATATTTAAATGCTGAATATGCAAAATCACAGTTTTTTCTTTTTAAGAAATCAATTTGTCTTTCTAGTTTTTGAGGTATCCAAATATCGTCTGCATCTAAAAATGTTAAATACATTCCTTTTGCTTCTTTTATTCCTGCATTTCTTGCTTCAGATACACCTTTATTTTTTTCAAATTTGATTAATTTGAATTTATCATTATTTTTTACATATTTATTAATAATTTCTTCACTTTTATCTGTTGATCCATCATTAATTATTATTACTTCATAATTTCCATATGTTTGTTTTTCTACACTTTCTAATGCTTCTTCTAAATATTTTTCTGCATTATACACAGGAATTATTATGCTCACTAATTCTTTTTTGATTTTTTTCACCTCTTTTTTTAACTATAACATATCCTAAAATTGCTACAGTACTTACAAATGATATTACAATTGATGTTTTTTGAATAACTGTATTTCTATAATATATTTCTATTGTTCCTTTTTTGTTTTCTCCTAAATAAACTCTTATTTTACCACTTGGTCCTTTTTCAATTTTATATTCACTGTTATTATTTGAAACTGCTACATATCCATAATAATAAAACATTGGAACTTCTATATATGAATCTGGTTCATTATTGTTTTGGAATTTAAGTTTAATTTTCAAATTTTCTTTCTCATATTCTATTACTTCTAAATTATCATTATTTGTTGTGTATTCTTCTCTTTCAAATAAATGCCTCTTGTCCATTTGAATATCATAAAAATCTGCACCTTGTGGTAAATAAATTCCGTCACACACATTATATTTGAAATCTTGTTCAATTGCAATCTTTTCTTTACTATCTACGTAAAGTTGTTTTTCTATTTCTTTAACACATGATGCTAAACAAACTATAGAAAATACTGATTGATATACTACAATTAGTGCTAATATTGCTATTTTAGTTTTTTTGCCTTTTTGAGCCAAATAGCCACAAATAATTCCACATGCAATTGAAAAGAATGCAGAAACTGGTATTTCCATTCTACTTGGAAATTGTAGCATTTCTCCGATTTTCTCTAATTTTTTCCATGGGAAGAAATTAGTCATACATAATAATAAAACAAGCCCTATTAATATTGATATATCACAAAATTTTATTATTTTATTGTTTTCTTTTATTTTTAATCTGAATAATAATATTACTATAAATATTAGTCCTAGACCATATCCTGCAGCAATATTGTTTTTATATTGTACAAATCCTAAAAATATTCCACTAAAGTCTAATAGCCATCTTCTTGGGCTATATATAACCATTTTTTGAGTCATTACAAATGTACTTTTTACTAATTGTTCTATTAATGGCATCCAAAATCCAGCACTTATTATTAATGCAAATACTGTTGCTTTTATGAAACCTATTAATCTAGTTTTTTCTGTGAATATTGTTTTTATATTACATATTACCATTGCAAGTGAAATTACTATCATTATTTCTGTCATTACTAAGTTTGAATTAAGTATTCCTATAAAACCTAAAGCAAATAACCACCATTTTCTCTCATCATTAAATATTAGTTCATATAAACCAAGTATTATTATTGGAATAAATATAAAACTTAATATTTCTCCTGCAAATGATTTTATTACCATTGTAATTATTCTATAACTACAGGTTGTATAAAGAACTGTTGATATTGTTGCACAATATTTGCTTTTGCTTATTTCTTTTGAACAAAAATACATTGATATTGCAGTAAAAATACTGCATAATAATATAAATATTTTATATGCAATCATTATATTAACACCTTTTGCATAAAGCAAACATGGTATTATCATAAAAATGTTACTATAGAAAAATCCCATTGCATATCCATAACCATATGTATCTAAATGAATATAAGCCGGTACATTCCCAGCCTTCCAACTATTAACTATTCCTATTATTCTTGACATGTGATATTCTGTGTCTACACCTTGATATGTGATTTTGTCAAAAATAAATATTGTTGATAAAATTATACTTAAAATAATTATTCCTATTATTATTATATTTTCTTTTGATTCTTTTTTCATTTTTTCTTCCTTTTATTTTCATAAAAAAAAGATTCCCCGCCTTAGCCGTAAGTTGTAAGAATTTTTAAGGACCTGTCTTCGACAGGTGGGTGCTTTCTTGAATACTCATGGGCTTCTTACTACTAAATTGTGTAAGCTTGCACGCCATATTCAAAGATTGTAAGCCCCTCTTTAAACTTGTAGGTTCTAAAAATTCGTGCTACACGCACTACGCAGGGTATCTTTATTTGTTATTCATATATTAACATACTCATAAAAATATATCAAGTGTTATTTTCTTAATTTTTTTATTTTATATGTTACTATTATATTATAATCTCTTTATTATTAATTTATTCTCTTTATTTTATTTTTTTTATAACCCCATAATTTCTTTTGCAACTTCATTAATTGTTTTTCCATCTGCTGTAGCACCCATTTTAGCTTTTGCTTCTTTCATGATGTTTCCCATGTCTTTCATTGATGTTGCTCCGATTTCTGAAATTATTTTTTCAAGTTCAACTTTTATTTCTTCTCTTGATAATTGTTGTGGTAAATATTCTTGTAATACTGCTATTTCTGCATTTGTTTGATCTATTAAATCTTGTCTTTGAGCTTTTTCAAAGTCTTTTAATGCATCTTTTTTGCTTTTTACCTCTTTTGTAATTATTTCTAAGATTTTGTCATCATCAACTTGAATTCCTTTATCTTTTTCTATTTGTAGAATTGCAGCTCTTACCATTTGAACTGTGTTTTTTCTTATTTCATTTTTTGTTTTCATTGAATTTTTTAAATCTTCCATCAATTTTTCTTTTAACATATAATCTCCTCCTAAGCACTTTTATATTATCACATTTTTATTATTTTTTCAATCATTATTTATTAAATCTCCGGCATTTTGTTTTTTTAATTTTTTATATATTTCTCCTTGTTTTTTTGTTATTACTTTTTCTTCTATTCCATTTTGACTACATGTTTTTATTTTGATAAATCCTTTTCCTATTTGTGGATGTCTTAATATTATTTCACCTTTTATATTTGTGTCATCTCTTGTAAATGCAATATATGAAAATTTTTCATCTTCATAACTTAATTCACCTTTTTTTGCTAATCTATGTAAACCGCTTCTTGCAACTCTTGCTGAAAATCCACACCAATCATCTTCTTTTATTTCACATTTACCTTTATGAACACATGGTGCAAGTATATTTGCTCCTTTTTCTATTAATAGATTTCTTGCTGTTAATATGTTTTTAAATCCATTTGGTGTACCTGGCTCAATTATTATTAAAACTTTATTTGTTATGTTCCATATTTTTTCAATTACTTGTTTTCTTTCACTTTCAGGTAATTCATTTATCATATATGAAGTTATAACAATATCTGCATTTTCTTGTAATTCATCTTTTAATATGTCAAATTTTTTCCATGTAGCTTTTATGCTTGAATTTGTCATTAATTGTTTACCAAGTTCTAGCATTACATCTTCTCGTTCTAAACATGTACTTTGCTCAAGATTTATTATTTCATTTAAAGCCCATGTTGCAGAACCAGTTCCTGCTCCTATGTCAATACTTGTATTTAGTTTTCCTTCATAGTTTTCCATTGTTTTTTGAATTGCTGTATAGATTGCACAATATGTTGCAGGCATTCTTGAAATCATGTATGATATTGCTTCTTCTTTTTTATTTAATAAATTTTTACCTTTACCATCATTTTTTCTATATCTTTCACTAATTATTTGTGAATTTTCTACTACATTTTTTACATGTAATCCTTCACTTTGTTCTTGTATTGCTATTTTTAATTCTTCTGGAATCTCCATACATTTCCTTTCTAAAACATTATTAAATTACCATTGCTTTTTAACCATTTATCTATTTCACTATAATTTGGAATATATTTTTCAACTAATGTGTAAAATTGTTTACTATGATTTTTGTATACTAAATGGCAAAATTCATGCACTATTATTGCATCAACAACATTTTCTGGTAACATTATTAGTCTTGATGAAAAATATAAATTTCTTTTATTAGGCATACAACTTCCATAT
>CAKPLV010000053.1 GCA_934167735.1 uncultured Clostridia bacterium
ATAAAATTTTATTTTGTTTTCATGTTTTTTTATTGGTTGCATTAACAATTTATTGTTTTCTATCGCTCTATTTTTGTCAACATTTTCAATCACAACAGTATCATTTATTTTTTCTAGTATTTCTTTTCCTTTTTCTGTATTAATAATAACTAAAGATATACCTTTATTTTTAGACCTTTCTTTTTGTTCTTTAGTTGCTCCCCATAAATCTCCAATTATAATATCAGCATTGTGACCATTTCCTTTATACTGGCAATTATAACATGATTCTCTATACATTAATCCTTCTAGAAATGCAACTACATATTCATCACTATTAAATGACATATTTTTAGATGTTTTTCCATTTTCAAATTCGTAAACTGCCAATGGTGACTCCCAAGATATTTCTTTATTTCTAAAATTCGCTTTTATCATTTTTGAATTATATTTTTTTTCGATATCACTTTTATATTTCTGCCATACACGATTTGACGGTACTCCTTCACAGATTAAAGCACAAGTATATAGGTTTTCGTTTTCACCCACATATCCTTTTACTGCTGCAATTTGACATGGAGTACCAGTAAATAATATTTTTTTATGTTTCGTTCTCTCTTTTACAATCTTTACAATATCTTTTAAATCACTTTGAACATATTTTGACCCTCTCATTTTGTCTACTTCTTCTTTGGAACTAGTACATATATGAATTGGCTCCATGTTATTTGACCATATACATCCAACAATCTCTCCACCTGCTTCAATAAATATATTTGAGATTGCTGGAAATATAGCTCCAGAACTACTTTTTAAGCATTCATCAATTTTCTTATTGTACATTCCATACCATTCTTTACTTAAAAGATCATTTTTTTCTTTATAATTTAAATATGGACAAGCTTTGTCACATTTTCCACATTTAATACATTTATTCTTATCAATATTGGGTACAAAAAACCCCTCTTCATTTTCAATCATTTTAATAGCTTGAACTGGACAAACATTTTCGCAATTTCGACAGCCATAGCAATTTTTATAAAAATCAAAGTTTATCATTTTGTTCTCCTAATCAAATATTGCCTTTTTTAAATACTTAATAGATTTCTCTCTTTCTTTATCAATAATTTTATTTACTTTATCAAAATCTATTTCTTTATCTATTAATGAAAAATCATTAAAGTCTGTTACTCTTCGTTCTTGTAATTGTGTTAGATCTAATATACTTTGCAATCTTGTACTAAATTTTTTTGGAAAAATGCTTAAAAATTTCTTATTAAAATTAATAGCATATGCTGTTGCATGAAATGAATCTGTTACAACATATTCTGCATTTAAAAAATAAGAAATAAATTCTTTAATACCAGGGCAATTAACAAATTTTCCATATTTTAGCCTTTGATAGCTCACATTTGAAACTCTTATAATAGGCATTTTTTTATATTTAGATAATTTCATAACATATTTATCAAATTCAGGGTTTTTTGTGTTTAATTGATATACTAATATATATTTCATTTTATGTTTTATATCAACTTTTAAATTTTCCCATTCCGTTTTGGTTAATAATAAGGTAGGATCCAAAACATGTTCCACATTATTTATTCCTAAATTTTCTATTATTTCTTTAGCGCTTTTTTCTCTAACTGATATATATTTGTATTTAGATAGCATCTCTCTTGTTATATCAATTTCATTTTCATTTAGCTTATCTTTTCCAAATGAAGCTGCATATGCAATCTTTTTTTTATCTTGTGGTACAAAATCTAAAAAGAACGCCTTTTCTATTCCTCTATTCCAATCACTGTTCCATACCTGATCTGAACCAGTACAATATACATCAGCTATTGGTAAATTTCCTTTTAATTCCTCATTTGAATAATATTTTTGTTTAGTTAAATTGATATTTTCATCAAAAAAATCTTTAAATTTTTTGCATTGCTTTTCCACAGATGGTTTTAAAAATAATTTTCCTATAAATCTTGTAATAACATTTTTTGAAAAAATACTTGAACCATTTATTCTATTTTCAACTAATTTTTCTTCTATTAAATCTTTTCTGTAATAATTAATAATTTCAACATTACACCCTAGATTTTCCAAAGTTTTCTGTGTTGCATATGTTTGTAATGCAGAGCCATAATTTTTAACGTTATGAAGTGTTATCACATCAACTTTCATATACTCCTCCTATTTTTCTTTGTATCTAATATAATTTACTTTTTTTAATAATCTCTTAGGTATCATTCCAGATAATATTGGTTTAAATATATACATATATCCCTTTGGCATAAGTTTTAGTTCTTTAAAATCTTCTAACCTTAACCAAAATTCATCTATCCTATATCTAAATTTTCTTTTGCTATATCCATACATATCTTCATTATACTGGTATAAATTTTCTTGGATATTATATCCTATATACCCTTTAGCATATAATCTCATAAACAAGTCATAATCTTCTGTTCTTCTTGTTTTCTTCTCAACTCTATACCCATTTACTTCATCCATGCATTTTTTTGTTAGAATCATAGCTGGATGAGGAAATTGATTTCCAAACAAAAAATCTTCTTTTTGTGGTTTCTCTTTATGTTTCCTGTATCCCCAAATACCGTCTTTATCAAATAATTCAAGATTACATCCGACAAAATCATAGTCTTTATTTTTTTTCAAAAATTCTATTTCTTTTTCAAATCTGTCTTTTTTTGAAATATCATCATCATCTTGTCTTGCAATATATTTTCCAGTTGCTTTTTCTAAACAATTATTTAATGATGCAGCAAGTCCCATATTTCTACTATTTCTAATTACTATAATCCTTTTATCTTTTTCTTTATATTTTAACAATATTTTTTGAATTTCTAAATTTGAAAAATCATCACAAATAATAAACTCAAAATTCTCATAAGTTTGAGTTAATATTGATTCTATTGATTTTTTTAACATTTCAATATCTCTAGGATTATAAACTCCCATTATAACTGATATTTTATCCATTTTCCTGTATATATTTCCCTTTTATATTTTTTTTATAATCTTTAATTCCTTTATGAAAGGCTTTAAAATAATTTTTTTTATTTTCAAACAGCAATAATATTTTTAAATATTTTACCCAAACAATAATTAATGCTCTAATACTTTTATAGTCTCGAACAACATACATTAGATTTCTTACTTGATAATACATTCTCTGTTCACTCATAAATCCATATTTATATTTTAATCCTAATATATTTTTTTCTTTTGTTATTCCAGGATTGTGTATAAGTAATGCATTATTACACTGCAAAATTTTAAATTTTTCTCTTCTTGCTCTTAAACAGTATTCGTAATCTACAGCATCTATAAAAAATTCATCTTTAAATTTCCCAACTTTTTGATACAGTTCTAAATTCAATAAATTTCCACTTGTCATTGTCCAATACATTTCTATTGTATCATTTTTATATTTCTTTTCTTTTTTTCTCTCTATAAGATATTTAGGAGAATAAATTATAACATCATCTCTTTCATTTTGCATATATATATCTATTATATTGTTTGCACATTTACTATCTTGATCCATTGTTAATACATATTTATATCCGTAATTTTATTGCACATTGTATTCCCTCATTCAAGCCTTTCCCAATACCTTGATTTTCATTTAAGCTAATATATTCTATTTTCTCATCTTTTAATTGGAATAAATCGTTTTTAATATCAGAATTATCAACAATTATAACTTTGTCTACATATTCTATATAACTGTTAAAATTCTTTGTCAATTCATTTTTTTTTATATTATATGTTACTATAATCGCAGCTATATTATCTTTTTTTATCATTTTCGGCTATATGATTATTATCATATTCTCCTTTCGTTATATGTGTTTGAATATTTTTTTACCATATTTTCTATATTGAATCTATTTTTTATGTCATTTTTAGAATTTTTTAATATTTTTTCATTATTTTTTTTCTCAAAAACAAGGTTATTTATAATTTTTATATTTTCATTCAAATCTTTTGCAATAAATCCATTCTCTCCATTTTTTATAACATCTCTATTTCCTATACAATCACTTACAATACATAATTTTTCCATATACATTGCTTCTAATAGAGAAATTGGTAATCCTTCCCATAAAGATGTAAGTATAAAAATATCATTTTCATTTAATGTTTTCAGTACTTCTTCTCTTGTTTTCCATCCAGTAATATTTATATTGGAACTAGTCAATAAATTTCTTAATTCCCCATCTCCAATCCATGTGAATTTTATATTTGGAAAATTACTTGCAATTTTATTAAATAATTCTGGATTTTTTTGATAACCAATTCTTCCAACTGTACATATTTTAGGATTTTTAAAATCAGCTTTTTCTTTTTTTAGATTTTGCGTTTCCTTTTCTATTTTATCTATATCAATCCCATTATTTATACATATTGAATTTTTTGTTAATTTTAATGCCTCTTTATATTCTCCTTCTGAGCATCCTATAATTGTAGCATTTCTGCATGCTGCAACTTTTTCCAACATCCAATAAATTTTTCTTTTCAAACCCGAATTGTTTTGCATAAGAAATGAAAAACCATGAGGATTATATAAAACTTTTCTTGTTTTGCAATTAACTGCAAATCTTCCTAAAAATCCTGCTTTTGATGAATGTAAATGAACAATTTCAGGATCAACTTCTTTTACTATTTTTTTTATTTCAAAAAAAGCCTTCATATCTTTTACAATATTTATGCTTCTTGTAAAATTATTAACTTTAATAAATTTTACTCTTTTTGAAAAATACTTTTCAAAATCTGGCAAAGTTTCGCTTCTAACTCCATATGCAATTGTTATATCGAATTCTTCATCAGTATTATTTACCAAATCTACCAAAAACGAAAAGACTCCACTACCGAATGCTTCAACTATATGTAATACCTTTTTCAATTACATTGCTCCTCTTCTTTTTACTACTGCTTCAATTGTTTTAAAAAACACTTTAACATCCATCTTTAAAGATAAGTTATCTATGTAAAATAGTTCCATTTGCATACGTTGTTCATAGCTTGTACAGCTTCTTCCGTTTGCAGCCCAAAATCCTGTAAGACCTGGTGTAACACTCAAAAATTTTTCTATGTTTGATCCATATTTTTTTAATTCTTCTGCAACAACAGGTCTTGGTCCTATTATTGATAAATCACCTTTTAATATGTTTATTAATTGTGGTAATTCATCTAAACTTGTTTTTCTTATAAATTTTCCTACTTTAGTTACTCTTGGGTCATTTGATAATTTATAATTTTCTTTATATTCCTTCATCTGTTCTGGTGTAAAACTTTTTATTAAATCTTCAGCATTATCTACCATTGATCTAAATTTATATATTTTTATAATTTTTCCGTCTTTTCCTATACGAGTATGTTTAAAAAATACTGGTCCTTTAGATTCTAATTTTATTGCTAGTGCAATTAAAGCAAATACTGGCAATAACAATACCATTGCAACTGCTGATAATGTAATATCTGTTGTTCTTTTTACAATTTTATATGGTAAATTGCTTCCTATTAATTGTCTATAACCTTTTGTTGGAATTTTTAATATAGAAATATTATTATCAAGTATATTTTCATTCGTGATATTAATATTCACTTTTGTGTCCTCCTTTTATTTAACTCTTGTGTTTCTCTTTAAGCCATATTATAAATTTTCTAATAATTAAATATAATATAATTCCTGTAATTATCCCTAATGTATCTATTCCTACATCAATTATACTTGCATTTCTTTTTGACACAAAAAATTGATGTATTTCATCTGTCATTGCATAGCCTGCACCAAAAGCTATACTGTAAAGTATTTTTGTTTTATTATTTTTTTCTGTTGTATAGGCATAACTGATTATTAATATTCCTCCAATAGTATATAGTGTGTAATGTGCAATTTTTCTTATGACCTTATCTACTTGATCTATAGTTTTTTCTTCTGGCTTACTTGCTGTAACTGTTTCTAGCACAACATTTGTAACCTTTCTACTTGTATTTGTTGATTTATCTCCTTTCTCATTTGAAAATGCAAATACAACTGCCATCCAAAGGATTATTAACAAAATATTTATCATTTTTATAATTTTTATTACTTCTTTTTTTTTCATTCTAAAATTATTATATATTTACACAAAAAAATATGCAATAGTTTTTTTGTAGTTTTTTGTTTTTTTATACTGGTAATTTATTCTATAAATAAAAATCCTCTGGCTTAGCCGGAGGTATTTTACTTATAACGCCCATAGGGCTATGTTACAAGCAGAGCCTCAAGGCTCATAGCTATTC
>CAKPLV010000054.1 GCA_934167735.1 uncultured Clostridia bacterium
TGATGCAGGAATAATCGGAGCAACACTTATTTAAAAGGAGAACAACAATGAAAAAGGTAAGTTTTTATACATTAGGATGCAAAGTAAATCAATATGAATCAAATGGAATGATGCAAAAACTAAAAGAAGCAGGATATGAAATTGTAGATATAAATGATGATATATCAGATGTATGTATTGTAAATACATGTACAGTAACAAATATATCTGACAGAAAATCAAGGCAAATATTAAGAAAAGTAAAAGATAAAAATCCAAATGCAATAATAGTTGCAACAGGATGTTATGCTCAAGTTTCAAGAAAGGCATTAGAAGAAATGCCAGAAATAGATATAGTACTTGGAAATGATGAGAAAAAAGAAATTGTAAAATATATTGAACAATATAACAACAGTAAATTTACTGAAATTGAAGATATTTCAAGACAAAAAGAATTTGTTGACATGGGAGAAATAACATATACAGAAAAAACAAGAGCAGTTGTTAAAATTCAAGATGGATGTAACCAATTCTGTTCATATTGTATTATTCCATATGCTAGAGGAAGAGTTAGAAGCAGAAAACAAGAAAATATAATAAAAGAAGCAAATAAAATAGCACAAGAAGGAATAAAAGAAATTGTTCTTACAGGAATACATATTGCTTCATATGGTAAAGACTTTAATAATGAAAATGGACTCATAGAATTACTAGAAGAATTAAACAAAGTAGAAAGAATAAAAAGAATTAGACTTGGATCATTAGAACCAAAAATAATCACAGAAGAATTTGTCCAAAGACTTGTTAAATTAGAAAAAATTTGTCATCATTTTCATTTATCTTTACAAAGTGGATGTGACAGTACATTAAAAAGAATGAATAGAAAATACACCACACAAGATATAAGAGAAATCGCAAATAGATTAAGAAGATATTATCCAGATGTAATGCTAACAACAGACATTATTGTTGGATTCCCTGGAGAAACAGAAGAAGAATTTTCTGCAACAAAGAAATTTTTAGAAGAAATAAAATTATATAAAATGCATGTATTTCCTTATTCAAAAAGAGAAGGTACAGTAGCAGCTAAAATGGAAAATCAAATAGATGGAAACATCAAAGAAGAAAGAAGTAAAGAATTAATTGAACTTTCAAATAAAAATCAAGAAGAATATAATAAATCATATATTGGAAGAAAAGTTGAAGTTCTATTTGAAGAAAAAGATGGAGAATATTATAAAGGACATACACAAAATTATATAATGGTAAAATATAAAACAGATGAAAATCTAGAAAACACAATTAAAGAAGTAGAAGTGAAAAATGCAGAAATTGAATATGTAGAAGCATAATATTACAAATGTAATATTAATGTAATACAAATTTAATAAATAAATTAAGGAAATTACTTGCTAAATTAGAAAAAATAGTATATAAATAATGTAATGAATTAAATAATACAAAGGAGGAGTAAATATGGCCAATATAGAAGAAGTTCCTGGAGTATTTGGTGGAGTAAAAACAAATGAAGGAAATGAAGTTGAAAATGCAGGAGTTTTCAATGCAACAACAGCCACTGGTGCAAATTTACCTGCAAAAACAGGTTTCTGGAATAAATTAAAATCAGTATTATTTTATGAAGTAAAAGTTGAATTAACACCATATCAACAAAAAGTTGAAGATGAAATTAATGAATTTTTATATCAAGAGATAACATGGGCTAAAGTTAAAGACTTTTTATTTCAAGAAGTTACTTTTGGAAAGAAAAAAGAAAATGATTAATATATAAAAACTGGTAGAAATATCAGTTTTTTTATATTAAAATAAAAAATCAAAAAAAATTTCAAAAAAGTATTGACATTTTTTAATAAATAGATTATACTTGAAAATGCGTTAGGCAATAAGCTTAATAAAATATGCTCCCGTAGCTCAGTTGGTCAGAGCAACCGGCTCATAACCGGTGGGTCCTAGGTTCAAGTCCTAGCGGGAGCACCATTTTTTTATTATATTAATAATAAAAAATGGACAGGTGGCCGAGTGGCTAAAGGCGGCAGACTGTAAATCTGTTCTCATATGAGTACGATGGTTCGAATCCATCCCTGTCCACCAAAAATAAGCAATATCTATAAATTGTAGATATTGCTTTTTTGCATATAAAAATTCAAGAAAAATAAAAATGTGAAACAAATTTAAAATTGAAGTAAAAAGCCAATAAATAAATTGTTATAAAAAATAATTTATGATATAATCTAAATACCAAAGGAGGTAATAGAATGTCATATATAGAATTCAAAAATGTATGTAAAGAATATCAAATGGGAGAAGTAAAAATAAAAGCATTAGATAATACAAATTTTTCAATAGATAAAGGAGAACTTGTTGTAATTGTTGGACCATCAGGAGCTGGAAAAACAACAACATTGAACATTTTAGGAGGAATGGATTCTGCAACATCTGGAGAAATATTAGTAGATAATAAATTAGTAAATAAATTAAAAAATAAAGAATTAATAAAATATAGAAGAGAAGATATAGGATTTGTGTTTCAATTTTATAATTTAGTACAAAACTTAACAGCAAAAGAAAATGTAGAACTTGCAACACAAATATGTAAAAATTCATTAGATCCAGAAGAAGTAATTGAAAAAGTAGGATTAAAAGAAAGACTAAACAATTTTCCTTCACAATTATCTGGAGGAGAGCAACAAAGAGTAGCAATAGCAAGAGCAATTGCTAAAAATCCTAAAATCTTACTATGTGATGAACCAACAGGAGCATTAGATTATAAAACAGGAAAACAAATATTAAGATTATTACAAGATACTGCAAGAAAAGAAAAAATGACTGTTATAATAATAACACATAACACAGCAATAACACCAATGGCGGACAAGGTTATTTACTTTAAAAATGGTACAGCAGAAAAAATAGAAATAAATGAAAATCCTAAAAAAATAGAAGATATCGAATGGTAAGGAGATGAAATAATGAAAAATGTTCTTTTAAAAGATAGTATAAAAGAAATAAAAAATACATATAAAAGATTTATTTCAATTTTACTTATGGCATTTTTAGGGGTTGGATTTTTTGCAGGAATAAGAGCAGCTTCACCAGATATGTTAGATACTTTTGACAAATATTATGATGATCAAAGTGTATATGATATTAATATACTTTCAACTTTAGGACTAACAAATGATGATATAGAAAAATTAGAGCAAATAGAAAATGTTGAATCTGTTTATGGAGTATATGAAAAAGATGCAATAATAGATATTTCAAATAAAGAATATATTACAAAAATAATAAGTATGGAAAATATAAATATTCCACAATTAATAGAAGGAAAATTTCCAGAAAATGAAGATGAATGTGTAGTTGAAGAGAGTTTTTTAACATCAACAAATAAAAAAATAGGTGATACAATACAATTACAAGTTGAAAAAAGTAAAACAGATGATGGAGAAGAAATAGAATATTTAAAAAACAATGAACTAAAAATTGTTGGAACAATAATAAGCCCATTATATATCTCTAGAGATAGAGGTACAAGCAAGCTTGGTGCTGGAAAAGTTAATTATTATATGTATGTAAACAAAAACAATATAAATGATAAAGATATATATACAGGAATATATATAAAAGTTAAAGATGCAGAAAAATTAACAACATCATCAACAAAATATGAAGACTGTATTTCAAATGTAGAAAGTGAAATAGAAAATATAAAAGACGAAAGGCAAAATTACAGAAAAAATCAATTAGTACAATCAGCAGAAGCAAAAATAAAAGAAGCCGAAGATGAACTAAATACACAAAAAACAGATGCCGAAAATCAAATAAAAGATGCAGAAACAGACATAGAAAATGCAAAAAAAGAAATAGCGAATGGGCAACAAACATTAAACAAAACCAAAGAAGAGGCGGATACAAAATTTGCAAAAGCTTCATCACAAATACAAAATGCTAAAAAGCAAATTGAAAATAATGAAACACAATTAAAACAAATGGAGGAAATAATTGGGCAAGAAGCATATCAACAAGAAAAAGCAAAAATTGATATAGCAAAACAACAATTAGAAGCAAAAGAGCAAGAATTAGAAAAAAATAAAAAAAGTACATATGAAAAATTACAAAATGCTCAAAACGAAATAAATGAATCACAAAATAAATTAAAAAATGGAGAAAATGAATTAAATACTAAAAAAGAAGAATTCAATGAAAAGATTGCAGAAGCAGAAAATAAATTAGAAGATGCTAAACAAAAAGTTAATGAAATAGAAAATCCAAAATGGTATATATTAGATAGAGAATCAAACTCTGGATATGTAGGATTTATTCAAGCAACAAAAAGCATGAAAAACATAGGGAAGGTCTTTCCGATGGTGTTTTTTGCAGTTGCAACATTAATTTCATTAACATCTATGACAAGAATGGTAGAAGAGGAAAGATTACAAATAGGTACTTTAAAAGCATTAGGATATAATAAATTTCAAATAATAATAAAATACATCACATATGCAGGATTGGCAAGTATTATAGGTGGATTTTCAGGAATGTTACTAGGATTTTGGACATTACCACAGATAATATGGAAAATGTATAGAATGATGTATCAATTGCCAGAAAAAATTATCACAAAGATTCGCTTAGAAATAGGATTATTAGGAATAATCTTAATATGTATATGTATAATAGGAGCAACAATATATTCAGCAATAAAGGAATTACAATATACGCCAGCAGTATTAATGAGACCTAAAGCACCGAAAGGCGGAAATAGAGTATTACTTGAAAAAATACCATTTATATGGAAACATTTTAACTTTAGCCAAAAAGTAACAATAAGAAATTTATTTAGATATAAGAAAAGATTTTTAATGACTGTTATTGGAATACTTGGATGTACAGCACTAATTGTTACTGGATTTGGACTAAGAGATTCAATAAAAACAATAATACCAAACCAATATACAAAAATATTCACATATGATATGCAAATAAATTTAAAAGATGATATAACTGAACAAGAAAGACAAAAAATTATTGCTGAATTAGAAGAAAAGCCAGAGATAGAGAAGGTATCAGAAGTATGTATGTTTTCTGTAAAAGCAATAAATAACAGTAATGAAGAAGATGTTCAAGCAATAGTTCCTAAAGAAAATTTTAATGAATTAATAAATTTAAAAGATGTAAAATCTAAAGAAGAAATTAATTTATCAGAAGATGGAATATGCATAACAGATAAAGTAGCACAATTGTTAGGAGTTAAAGTAGGGGACAATATAATTTTAAAAGATATAGATGATAAAGAATTCAAGGTAAAAGTAAATAATATTGTTGAAAACTATGTATATCATTATATATATATGTCAAGTATAATGTATGAAAAAATTTTTAATAAAAAATTCGAAACAAATGTAATAATATCAAAAAATATTGAAATGAATATAGAACAAGAAGATAAATTAGTACAAGAAATAATGAATAAAGATGAGGTTTCACAAATTACAAGAGTATCAACAATGATGAATGCTTTAGATGATACATTAAAATCATTAAATTATGTTGTAATAGTATTAATTATATCAGCAGGTTTGCTTGCATTTGTTGTGTTATATAATTTAGCGAATGTAAATATAAGTGAGAGAACAAGAGAGTTAGCAACAATCAAAGTGTTAGGATTTTATGATAATGAAGTATATGATTATATTGGAAGAGAAACAACAATTTTAACAATTATAGGAATTACATTTGGGTTACTTGGAGGATAT
Organism: uncultured Clostridia bacterium; assembly: GCA_934167735.1. Taxonomy (GTDB): domain Bacteria; phylum Bacillota; class Clostridia; order TANB77; family CAG-508; genus CAG-269. The sequence goes on from CAKPLV010000054.1 coordinate 5,754, forward strand.
TTACTAAATTATTATGTTCTAGGAACATGTGAAATAAATATTTTGAGATATACAAAAACAATATTACTTATAAGTTATTTATATGCAACAATAATAACAATAATTTTTACAGTGATAGTTAATATAGCAACATATTTTGCATTAAAAAAGATAGATATGATAGAAAGTTTAAAAAGTGTAGAATAAGGAAACTTGAGAAAAGTTTCCTTTTTTTGTGAAAAATATTCATAAAAACTTGCCAAAGAACATATTATGATATATAATAGTCACAAATCCTGAGAATATAATTATATTTTCAGTTGCCTTTATAATGAAAGAGGTAGTATTATGAAAAAATTTTTATCAAATTACAAATCAACAATTATTTTAATAGTTGCTATAATTGTTGGTGGAATCGTAGGAATTGTATTCAAAGAAAAAGCAACTATTCTTAGTCCTTTAGGAGATTTATTTTTAAATCTATTATTAGTTATCATAGTTCCACTTATATTTTTAACGATAACAACATCAATATCAAAGATGAAAACACCAAAA
>CAKPLV010000055.1 GCA_934167735.1 uncultured Clostridia bacterium
AGCAGAATCACCCTCAACTATATAAACTTCACACTCTTCTGCAACTTTGCTACTGCAATCAGCTAATTTTCCTGGTAATGTTGTTGTCTCTAAAGCACTTTTTCTACGTACTAGTTCTCTTGCCTTTCTAGCAGCTTCTCTTGCTCTTGAAGCACTTACACATTTTTCCAAAATTGCTTTTGCAATATTAGGATTTTCCTCTAAGAAAGTTGATAAAGCATCATTAACCATACTTTGAACAATACCAGTTACTTCACTATTTCCTAATTTTGTTTTTGTTTGTCCTTCAAATTGAGGTTCTTTTACTTTTACTGAAACAACAGCAGTAATACCTTCTCTTATATCTTCCCCTTGTAAATTATTGTCTTTATCTTTTAAGAAATTATGATTTCTAGCATAATCATTAAATACTTTTGTAAGTGCTCTTTTAAATCCCTCTAAATGAGTTCCACCTTCAATTGTATTTATATTATTTACAAATGTATAAATATTTTCTGAGTAACTTGTTGTATATTGAATTGCTATTTCTACAGGCACTTCACCATTTCTTTCAATATATATAGGCATTGGATGTAATTTTTCTTTATTTCTATTTAAAAATTCAACAAAAGAAATTAATCCACCTTCAAAACAGAATTCTGATCTTTTTGGTGTCTCTCCCCTCTGATCTTCAATATTAATTTTTAATCCTTTTGTTAAAAAGGCTATTTCTCTAAATCTTGTTTCCAAAACATCGAAGTCAAACTCTAATGTTTCAAAAATTGTATCATAAGATAAAAACCTAACTTTTGTACCTGTTTTTTTAGAATCTCCAATTTTTTCAAGTTTTCTTACTGTTTTTCCTTTTTCAAAGTACATTTGGTATTTTCCACCATCTCTACAAATTGTAACTTCAACCCAATTTGATAATGCATTTACTACAGACGCACCAACTCCATGAAGACCTCCAGATACTTTATATCCACTATCTCCACCAAATTTCCCACCAGCGTGAAGAACTGTATATACTGTTTCAGCTGTTGATATTTTTGTTTTTGGATGTATTTCAACTGGAATTCCTCTACCATTATCTTCAACACTAATTATATTTCCTTTTTCAATTATTATATCAATTTCTGTACAATATCCTGCTAATGCTTCATCAACACAGTTATCTACAATTTCATATACCATATGATGAAGACCTCTAATAGATGTGCTACCAATGTACATACCAGGTCTTTTTCTTACGGCCTCTAGTCCCTCTAATACTTGAATTTGTTCTGCCCCATATTTATGATTGTATTTTTCCATTGTCTATTCCTCCATATTTTTATTATAATTCTCTATAACTTTTCCGTCTATAACATTATATTCAAAATTTTGTATTTTTTCAAGTCCCAATTTTTCAGTACATGTTATTATTACTTGTATATCTTTTATACTATTTAAAAAGTTCTCTCTTCTTTTACTATCTAATTCAGACATAAAATCATCTAATAATAAGATTGGATATTCACCAATATCATCATATATAACTTGAAGTTCTGATAATTTTAAGGAAAGAACTGCGGTTCTATTTTGTCCTTGTGATCCAAAAGTTCCTACTTCTTTCTTATTTATATATATAGTAAAATCATCTCTATGAATTCCTTTAGTGGTATATCCTTTTATAATGTCTAACTTTCTTCTTGATTTTAACTCATTTAAAAAATTTTGTCTAGTAGTTGCGTCAGAAAAATATTCAATTTCTATATCTTCTTTTCCCTGAGTTATATCTTTATGAATATTTTTTATTTTTGAATATATTTTATCAATATATTCTTTTCTATATTGATATATTTTAATTCCAGCATCAACAAGTTTTTCATCCCATATATCTAAAAGTTCTTCAGGTTTATTTTCAAATTTTATTAATTTTAAGTAATTATTTCTTTGTTCCATTGTTTTTAAATATATTGTTAATAAGTGCATATAATTAGGTCTTAATTGACTTATCATTATATCTAAAAATTTTCTTCGATTTTGAGGACTGCCTTTTAAAATATTTATATCCTCTGGAGAAAATATTACAATATTAATATTTCCTAAAAGTTCACTTAATTTTTTCAATTTAATTCCATTTAAAAAGATTTGTTTTTTCTCTGAAATTTGAATTTTTATTTTTCCATCTCTATCACTCTTGTTAAATTCTATTTCAATAAATGCCTCATTTTCATTAAATTTTATAAGTTCTTTTTCCTTTGAAGTTCTATATGATTTTCCTATACTAGCTAAAAATATAGACTCAATTATATTGGTTTTTCCTTGAGCATTTTCGCCAAAAAAAACATTTATATTTTTTCCTAAATTTATTTCCTGTTCAGAATAATTTCTAAAATTTTTTAGTTTAATTTTGTTGATCCACATAATTTTTCTCCATTTTTTTGATATAAAATTATACTAATAAAAAATAAAAACGGCTTATTTTGGATTTTCACGCTTCATTTTTTTGCTATTTTTTATTTTTTTCTATTTTTTTAATATTATTTATTATTATTTTATTATTTTTTCTATTATTAAAAATAATTTAAATTATAATTATAAATTAAATATTTTTAAATATAAATAAAATCGTATTATATTTATTATGTATATTTTCGTCAATTTGAAATAATTCTCATAATCTAATTTATTTGATTTATTTCTTTTTTTTTCTATTTTTTTCATTATTACATATTATTTTATTTTATTTTTTATAATCAATTATGTTTACATTTTATTGTAAAATAAAACTTGGTCAGAACATAATATCCTGACCAAACATTTAATCTTTTAATCTAATTGGTAAAATCATATAAACATAATCATTGTTTTCCACAGATTTTACTAAACATGGGGATATGTTTGTTCCAAATTCAACAAAAATGTCCTCATCTTCAATAACTTTTAAACAATCAAGGAAATATTTAGGATTAAATCCTGCCTCTATATTCTTTCCTTCAGTTGAAATATATATTTCTTCTTTAGCTTCTCCTGTTTGATTTGTACAAGATATAGTTATTTTTCCTATATCAACAGAAACTTTTACAGGATATTTCTTCTCTTTTTCAATAGAAGATGCTGATATTAAACTTATTCTTTCAAAACTGTTTTGTAAATTTGTCTTATTAACTCTAATTCTTGTTTCCCAATTATTAGGTATTACTGATTTATAATTTAAAAATTCACCATCTAAAAGTCTTGTTACAACTTTACAATTTTCCATTTCAAATAATGCTTGATTCTTTGCGATTCCTATTTTTACATGGTCAAATGAATCTAATAATATTTTATTTATTTCATTAAGTGTTTTTCCTGGTATAACTGCTTTAAAATTATCAACTTTAGTTTGTAAATATATACTTCTTAAAGCAAGTCTAAATCCGTCAACTGCAACAACATTTAACTTATTGTTTTCCACTTCGAATAAACAACCTGTGAATATAGGTCTATTTTCTTCAGTACTAACTGCAAATATTGTTTTTCTAATCATATTTTTTAACATATTCTGTTCTAAATCAATTGCATTTTCAACTTCTATTTTTGGAAGTTCTGGAAATTCTTCTGGATTCATTGTTGTTAATTTATATAATGCTCCTTCACATTCTATTTCAAGTAAATTATTTTCATTTAATGAAATACTTATTTCTGTATCTGGAAGTTTTCTTATTATTTCACTAAACATTATTGCATTAACAACTGTAGATCCTTGTTCTTTAACTTCACATTCCATTATATATTCAATACCTATTTCTAGGTCATAAGATGTTAATTTAATTTCTTTATCATTAGTTTGTATAAGTATTCCTTCTAATATAGGCATTGTTGTTTTAGAAGCAACACCTTTAACTACGGAATTTAATGCTTTAAGGATATTATCCTTATAACAAATAATTTTCATTTTCGCTCTCTCCTTTATTATTTATTATATATAATATAAATATTATTAGTAGTAATAGTATTAGGTGCTGTGGATAATGTGGATAACTATGTGGAAACTATATACCCCTAAGAAAATTTTATGTGTAAAACTTAGTGGATAAGTTTAAAGTTTGTCCACAGTTAAAATTTTGAAATGTGGAAACTTGACTTATTAACAGTTTATCAACAGTTAATTAACAGTTGGCTGTGGATATCAAATCAAGCTGTTCCGTAAGTAATCATAACTTAAATGTAACCAAACATATATTTATGAGAACAAAATTTCAAAAACAGCATTTAAATAATTTAATTTACTATTGTTCTCCATTTATAATTATGTTTTTCACACTTTCCACAATTAACTTGGTATTATTTTTTTCTTTAACTTCTTTTTCAATTTTTTTACATGCATGCATTACTGTAGAATGATCTCTATTTCCGAAATCTTCTCCTATCTTAGGATAAGACATGTTCGCTACTTCTCTACATAGATACATAGCTATTTGTCTAGGAAATGCAATTTCATTTGATCTTTTGTTGCTAGATAAATCATCTTTATTTATATTAAAATATTTAGCAACAGTTTCTTTTACAAAATCAGAAGAAAGAACTTTTTCGCTTTCTGCCTTAAATTCATTAATGGTATTTTCTGCCAATTCTATTGTTATTGGACTATGTGTTAATGAAGCTCTGGCAATGATTTTATTAAAAACTCCTTCTAATTCTCTAATGTTTGAATCGATTTTGTTTGCAATATTTGATAATATAATATCTTCTACAACAATATTTTCTTCTTGTGCTTTTTTTCTTAAAATTGCTAAACGTGTTTCATAATCAGGACATGAAATATCAGCAAGTAATCCCCATTCAAACCTTGATTTTAATCTATCTTCTAGAAATGGGATATCTCTTGGTGGTTTATCACTAGAGATAATAATTTGTTTTTTGTCTTCGTATAATGCGTTAAATGTGTGGAAAAATTCTTCTTGAACCCTTTCTTTTCCTGCTATGAATTGAATATCATCAATAAGTAGAACATCAATTGTTCTATATTTATTTCTAAATATTTCGTTTTTGTTATCTTTAATTGCATTAATAAGTTGGTTTGTGAATTTTTCTGATGTTACATAAAGAATTTTTGTTGATCTATTATTTTTTAGTATCCTATTTCCTATTGCATGCATAAGATGTGTTTTTCCTAGTCCAACACCACCATATAAAAATAATGGATTGTATGATTCGCCAGGTTTATCCCCTACTGCTATTGCAGCTGCATGTGCAAAACGATTATTATTTCCAACAACAAATGTTTCAAATGTGTATTTTGGATTTAATGTTTTATTTGAAGCTTCTATATCGTTTTCTTGCATATTTGGTTGAATACTTGAAACAACAGAAGTACTTTCATCATTTTTTTTGTCCTCATCCCATATAACAGAAAAAGACCACTCCCTATTTGTAAGATATTTGAAAGTATTTAGAATTAAATCAGCATATCTTGTATTTATAAGATCACGATGATATTCAGAACTTGCTTTAAAAACAATGTGATCATCAGTGAATTCGACGATTTCCAATGTTTTTAACCAAGTGTCATATGCAATTTGTGTCATTTCTTCTTTTAGTAGTTCTTTTGCTTGATTTAATAGTTCGTTTTTATCTGTTTGCATAATCAAAACATCCTTTCAAGTGTATAAATATAAAGTTATCCACAAAGTTTTCCACACGTGTGGATAACTTTGTAATAATTATGTAATAAATAGTGAATTTTTTGCGAACAATTATTTTGCTTGAATAGTATAATAAATCCCCTATCTTTTAATATTTTATATAATATCAAAATTTTACACAAAGAGTCAAGACAATTGTGGATAATTTTGAAAAAAATGTGGATAAATATAAAAAAATCTGTGGACAACTAGAAAAAAATCGATAAATATTACAAAAATATTACAAAAAAATCAATTGAAAAATATCTTAGATTAAAACAGAATAATAAATTTATCAAAATCTATTGACAAAAATGAATAATTTAATGTATAATTGAAATACTTGTTATTTTGTAACAATTATTCCCAACAATGGGTTAATATATAACTTATAATATTAGGAGGTGCAATAAATGAAAAGAACATTCCAACCAAAAAATAGACAAGAAAAGAAAGAACATGGTTTCATGAAAAGAATGTCAACAAGATCAGGAAGAAATATTTTAAAAGCAAGAAGAGCAAAAGGAAGAAAAAAAATCTGTGCATAGAAATAGCTAAAGGCGAGGGCCTTTAGTTGTTTTTGTACTATTTAATAATCTTTTTATGGACAGGTATAGTAATGAAAAACACA
>CAKPLV010000056.1 GCA_934167735.1 uncultured Clostridia bacterium
ACTCATTTGAATATTTTGACATAGAAAATGAACCCTCCTTATTAAACTTTTTTGTCTAATAATTTGGGTTCACTTCATAATCTACACTTTTATAATATATTATTTTTTATTTTATTCGCTTTTTTTCTGATTCTTTGAATTGCTGTATCAACTGATTTGATTTTTGCATTTAATTTTTCTGCAATTGCTGCATATGATTTTCCTTTTTCATATTCATATAATACCGATAATTCAAATTCACTTAAGTTTTCTTTTATTTTTGTTTCCATATTTTTAAAATATTCTCTGTCTGCAATTATATCTGATGGATCATTTGAATCTTTTATATCTAAAATTTCTATTTTATCCATGTCTTCATTATCTTCATATGCTGATGCATTTAAAGAAACTGATGAATTAAGAGGAATGTGTTTTTGTCTATTAGAATTTTTTACAGCTGTTATTAATTGTCTTTCAATACACATATTGGCAAATGTTTTAAATGAGTTTTGTTTTTGCCTGTCAAAGGATTTGATTGCTTTATACAAACCAATCATTCCTTCTTGTATCATATCATCTTTTTCTGCTCCAACCATAAAAAATTTGCTTGCTTTTAGTATTACTGTTTCTGTATACCTTTGCATTAGACAATCTAACGCTAATTTGTCTTTTTTATTAATATTTTCTATTAATTCTTCGTCTGTCATTTGTGTATATTTATTTTCATTAATTGAAAACATATTTTTTTTCATTATGTATATTGTCCTCCTCAAATCTTATGTGCATATTATATCTTCAAATCTGCTGTATGTCAACACTTATAAGGATTTTTATTTTCAAAAAATTTATAAATTTTTTATTTCTATATCAACTTTCATTATATTTCGAGCTATATTTTTAAATTCACTTTCAGGCTTGCTTAAATATATCTCTTCTCTATCTTTTTTCTCTGTGTTTTGCATATTATGTTCTTCTAAATATTTTTCTAAATAATCTGCAACAATTACACCTGTATTTATTAAATCTACATCATATTCCATTTCTTTTCTTATTAAATCTTCATATATTGGATAATGTGTACATCCTAATATTATTTTATCTATTTTGTTTTCTTTAAATGGTACCATATATTCTTTTATAACTGCTTTTCCTTCTTTACTTGTTGCTCTTCCTTCTTCTGCAATAGTTGCAAGCATAGGACATGCTTTATTTACAACTTTTATATCTGGAATACTTTTTTTCAAGTAATATTCCCATGCACCACTTCTAATTGTTCCTTCTGTTGCTATTACTCCTACTTCATTGTATTTTTGCTCTTGTATATATTCTACTGTTGGCTTTATTATTCCTATTATAGGTATATCAAATTCTTTTTGAAGAACTTCACAAGCTTGGCTTGTTGCTGTTCCACATGCAATTACTATAATTTTTGCACCTTTGCTCATTAATATTTCGACATTTCTTTTTGAATATTCTATAATTTCTTCTTTTGATTTATTACCATATGGAAAATTTAATGTATCTCCCAAATATACTATATTTTCGTTTCTTAATTTTTTTCTGATTTCTGTTAAAACTGTAAGTCCTCCTACTCCAGAATCAAAAATTCCTATTGCTCCTTTATTCATGTTTTCCTCCTTCTTTCAGATTATACTACTGATTGCAGAAATATTCCACATTATAGTTACATTTTATTTGTTTTTTCATATTATATACTAATAATGGCTGATGTCATGGAAAGGAAGTATTGATTATGGATTTTAATGAAAAAAAACCTGAACCATTATGTCCTATAGTTGACATTGATGGTTTCATAGCAGATGGTAAACAATATGATTTAGATATAACTCTTTCAAATGATCATAGAGATGTTATTTATGGAGTTGTAAGAGATTGTTTCAAAGAACCTGTTAAAGATGCAGTTGTAAAATTAGTTGAAGTTGATTATAAATGTGGAAAGAAAGTTTTAAAACCTGTTTCTCACACTTTTACAGATGATGATGGAGAATTTGTTTTCGGACCACTTTGCCCTGGTAAAAAATACGCAGTAAATATATGGGCTAATTCTGTAAAACATGTAAAAATATGTGCAAAATGTCACCGTGAAGGTAATTGCTTGAAAGGCGTAGAATTAGATTGTGATTATGATGACGGATTTAAACCTTGTTGTCACGACAGATCTGATAATTGTGAATGTACTGATTCTTGTAATAAATAATAAACAGGTAGTTTAAACTACCTGTTAAATTATTCCCATTTTTTTAGCTAATTGTTTACCCTTTTTAGTCATTTTCTTTGTGTTTATTACATTATTATCTATACACATCATTGCTATTCCTGTTGATATTAAACCACCTACTACTAAACCTTTTACAAATTTCATTTTTACCACCCTTTCTAATTTTATTTATTAAAAAGTTTTACTTTATTTATTATTTCTATTTTTAAATTGTTTATACTGTTTAAATAATGTATATATTTCATGAATAGCAATTATTAACAAAAAAACTCCAAATAATTTTTTTAATTTTTGTACTTGTATATTAACAGATATTATCGCACCCATAATTGCACCTATTATTCCAAATATTGATATATATTGAGCTAGCTTTTTATCTATATTTTTGTTTCTATAATTTATTATAATTGCAGTAACTGCTGTTGGAATAAAATATATCATATTTGTGGCTTGTGCAATGTGTTGTTCCATTCCATAAAACGTTGTTAATAAAAAGATAAGGATTGTTCCTCCACCCATTCCAATTCCACTAAAAATCCCAGAAAACATTCCAATTAATATTAATTCCATTTTTCTCCTTAAAACTTTAACATTCTATATGAATAATATAATATGAATATTGTAAATACTATTTTTAATATGTAGTCTGGAATTTTTTTTAATATTTTTGTTCCAATATAACCTCCTATCATTCCTCCTAATGCGCAAATTACTCCAACTTTCCAATCTATATAATTACTTTTATAATAAAAAATACTACTTGTTAATACCATTACTAACATACAAAATAATGAAGTGGCTCTTGCCTTTTTGGCATCTATTTTTAATAAATATATAAATGAAGGAACAAGTATAAGACCTCCACCTGTTCCAAATAATCCACATATTAATCCTGCTAATAAGCCTATAAACAATTTTTCAATTTTTTTATTTTCATCCATCTTATTAGTAGTTTTTCCATTTTTTTATTTTATATTCTCATCTTTAACATAATATTTTGTTCCTAGCATTTTGTCTGGTAAATATTGTTGTTCTACATAATGGCCTGGATAATCATGAGGATATTTGTATCCTTCGTTATATCCTAATTCTCTCATTTTCTCTATTGGTGCATTTCTAATATGCATTGGTATTTCTCCAGTTTCCTTAGTTGTAACATCTTCTAATGCCTTATTTATTCCTAAATATGTAGCATTTGACTTTTTACAATTTGCTACATAAACAGCTGCTTCTGCAAGTATTATTCTAGCTTCTGGCATTCCTATCATATGAACAGCTTGCATAGCAGATGTTGCTATTGTTAGTGCTTGTGGATCTGCTAACCCTACATCTTCTGCTGCTGCAATTGTTATTCTTCTTGCTAAAAATACAGGATCTTCTCCTCCATTTAATGCTCTTGCTAAATAAAATAATGTTGCATCTGGATCTGAACCTCTCATTGATTTTATAAATGCACTTATATTGTCATAATGTGTGTCTCCATTTTTATCAAATATTGCTTTTCTATTTTGTATACTATTTTTTATTACTTCATCTGTTATATGTATATATCCATCAGATTCCATATTAGTTGTTAACACTGCTATTTCTAAGCCATTAAGTGCTGTTCTAACATCTCCATTTGATATGTCTGCTATCTTTTTTAATGTGCTATCTTCTATTTTGATATTATACTCTCCAAGCCCTTCTGGACTTTGTATTGCTCTTTTTAAGATATTGTATATATTTTCTTCTGTTAATGGATTTAATTTTATTACCATTGATCTTGAAATTAAAGCTTTATTTACTTCAAAATATGGATTTTCTGTTGTTGCTCCAATTAAAATTATAGTTCCATTTTCAACATATGGCAATAACGCATCTTGTTGCAATTTGTTAAATCTATGAATTTCATCTATAAATAATATACTTTTTCCTGCAGGATTCATCATAAAATTTTGTGTTTCTTCTACTACTTTTTTTATGTCTGCTACCCCTGCTGTTACTGCATTTATTTTATAAAATTTATATTTGGTTGTTTCACTTATGACTTTTGCTAATGATGTTTTTCCACAACCTGGTGGTCCAAATAGTATTATACTTGATAATCTATCTGCTTTTATAGTTCTATATAATATTTTTCCTTGACCTATTACATGTTCTTGACCTTCGTATTCTTCTAAGGTTTTAGGTCTCATTCTATATGCTAATGGTTCTGCTTGATTCATTTTTTCTCTCCTATTTTTTTATGATTATATTACCTCTTCTTTTTATTGTCAATACTATACGAACATTTTTTCTCTTTTGTCTTGACATTTTAATTTTTTATATTTATAATAGCAAATATGATTGGAGGTTTTTATATGTTTGCATATATTAAAGGTTCTTTAGAAATGAAATTTAAAAATTATTTAGTAATTGATGTCGGTGGACTTGGATATAAAATTTTTATGTCAGAAAATTCTATAAACACAATTGGAGATATTGGAACTATAGTGAAAGTATTTACCTATTATAGAGTTAGAGAAGATGATATTAGTATTTATGGATTTAAAACTCAAGAAGAACTTAGAATGTTTGAATTATTATTATCTGTTAGTGGAATTGGCGCAAAAAGCGCTTTAACAATGCTTTCTTGTGTTTCCCCTTCAGATTTTGCCGTTGCTGTCATTTCAAATAATGTGAAATTACTTACACAAATTCCTGGAATTGGTACAAAATCAGCACAAAGAATTATACTTGAATTAAAAGACAAATTAAAAGCAGAACAATCAGAACAAATTGATGATATGTCTGATGAAGCTTCTAAACAACAAGCTTCTCTTAATACTAATGTTCAAGAAGCTATTTCTGGACTTATGGTTCTTGGTTTCTCTAAAAAAGATATCGAGAAAGCTTTTACACATTTAGATGTAAATTCACTTTCTCTTGAAGAATTAATTAAGAAAGGTCTTGTTTTATTGACAAAATAAAAAATAGTACATTATGTACTATTTTTTATTTATATATTTTATTTAATATTATTCCTACATAATGAACAATTTGAGTTGATTCTTTATTTGCAATTTCTTTACCTAATGCTTTACCTCCAACTGTTATTGATGCAACAGCTGCACTTATTATAAATTGTAAATTTGCACCTGTTTTTTCTGAAATTTTTGCTGCTATCATTGCACTTATAGCACCACTTAATACTCCACAAACGTCTCCTATAACGTCTGCACATATATTTGCAACTTTGGCTGAGTTTTTTATCAATTTTATAGATGTTTTTGCACCTTTTACTTTTTTTGTTGCTTTTGCATGAAATTCATGTTCTTTGGCAACTGTAACTGCAACACCTATAATATCAAATAATATACCAATTAATATTACCACTAATAATACAATTATAGATAATGGTAAATTCAAATGTGTTACACCATTTGTTGAAATATATGAAAAACATATTGATAATATAAATGTTATTATAAATACTTCTATAAACCACTTCAGTTTCGAGTGATCTTTTTTCTTTGTATCTTTATTCAATTTTATTACTCCTTTAAAATAAAAAACAGATGGTAAAATCTAAGTAAATTTTACGGTTTAGGTCTAGTTGAATTTCTCTATTCTTTACTATACATTACTATATAGCTGTTTCCATTTAAAAGAACATCTAAATATTTCATTAGACACTAGATCACCACTTAAGTCCGTACCTTAATCCTCAGATTTATATGCTTATTTTTAAGCAAACATTCTAGAAGTTTTCCTTGACATACTAGTTTTATTGCTAGTCTTTTTTGCAAATGTAATTTCATAGTCAAATAATCCCAATACATTCACTCAAGGCAGGCTACACTATGTATTTTGTGTCTTGGCACTCACCATAGGTTATACTTAATAGATAATAATTAAGTCTCAACGAAATTAGGGGAAACATGTATATGCCATTATACTGCACCCTAACCTCTTTACTCCCTGCTTACACACAAAACTGGCATTTCGCGCATAAACAAGAAACTTCATCG
>CAKPLV010000057.1 GCA_934167735.1 uncultured Clostridia bacterium
TTTTTATAGTTTCATTTATTGATTCATTTTCATTTCTTTCAATTATTTCAGTGTTATTATAACTCATTTGCTTTAATTTCGCAATAATATTATCGATTTCTTGTTTTGTGGCATTTTCTTCATCTACAATTATTGAAACTTTAGGTTCTCCTTTAAGTTTATATTTTAATTCATAGCTTCCTGGTGTTAAGCCATCTTCAACATCCACATCAATATTTGAACTTCTTTTTACATGATCTTTTATAACTTTTTTTCCTACTTCAAAAGCATATGGTTTTGAATCTGAATTTCCTGCAGTTGAATTTTGATGAACTCTCCAATGATATAATACTTTTGGAATATGTACTATTTCATTTGTTTTTTCAAATGCTCTTGCAACTATATCAAAATCTTGACTTCCATCATATTCGCTTCTAAATCCTTGTAATTTGTCCATAAGTTCTTTTTTGAATATACTAAAATGGCAAATATAATTAGCACTATTTAGTGTATATGGTGATGGATCTGGTTTGAAAAATACTCCATATCTAGGACCTTTTGCATGTTCTAATTTATCTTCATCTGTATAGATAAATTCAATATTTGGATTTTCATTTATTACTTTAACAATTTCATATAGTGAAAAAATTGGAAGCAAATCATCATGGTCTAATAAACCTATAAAATCACCTGTTGCAAGTTTTAATGCTTCATTTGTATTACCTGAAATCCCTTTATTTTCACCAATATATTTGTATTTTATTCTTGAATCTTTTAAGTATTTTTTCATGAATTTTATTGGTTCATCTGGTGTTCCATCTGCTAAGCATAATTCCCAATTTGAATATGTTTGATTTTGTAAACTTTTAACTAGTTCATCAAAAAAGTTTTCTGGTGTTTTATATAATGGGATTATTATGCTTATTTTTGGATTTTTTTCAAATTTATAATTTCTTTGTTCTTCTAATTGCTCTTTGTTTGGTTCATTTTGTTCGATCCATTTTTGATATGCATAATCAATATTTGGTTTTACTATATTTAATTTTTTTGCTATCTTTTTTGCAAATTCTCTTCTTTTTGAATTTAGTGGTAATAATTTTTCAAAACTCATAATCTTATTCCTCTTTTATTTGTTTTAATCTTTCTATTTCGTTTTCTAATGCTTTTATATATTCATTTTGTTTTTTATCATTTTCTTGATAGTTTTTTATTTGATTACTTAAATTTTTATTTTCATAAACAACTTCATACATTTTTTTATATTGTTTTTGACAAATATTAAGTCTTTCAACATCAATTATTTCTTCTCTAATATTTTTATCTATTTTATCAAATAATTCTCTATATTTTAGAATACCTAATTTATTTAATAAATCATCAATATTTATTTTTCTTACAAGGTCATAACTATTAATTATTGATCTATAAATTATGAATTCTACTGGAAGGTATTTTTCCATCCATTCTTGATCAAAGAAGTTAAATTCATTATTTATATAAAAACAATTTTTAGGTACCATATCATAAAATGCATATTCTAAATAGTTTAGTTCTTTTAACATTTCATAATCTTCATTTTTATATAATGGATTTTTAGCAAAATCGCTATATTTTACACAATGATTCATTAATTCTTGTTTTATTTTCAAAATAATATCAACAACATAGTCTAAATTATCTGAATTTTCAGCTAATTGAACATCTAATGTTTGTTTTCCTTCAATAAAATCTGAATATAAAACTCCATTTTCATATTTATCAAGAATTTTAAAATCATATTTTTTTAGTTCTTCTAACCCTTGTATAATATTGTTTTTATGTTCCTTTGCTTCATCATTTTCTTCTACTTTAGAAACTCTATCTTTCTCGATTTTTGTTATTAATCTGTATTTGTCTTTTCTGTAATTATTAAATGAAACATATTTTATAGTATTTGGATTAGGCTCTAATGTTGCTTCAATAAAATATGTGTTAGCCAATTTCTTTAATAACTCATTATCATATTCTTCTATTTGTTTTAGAGTTTTTATTTCATCACATATTACTATTTTGTTATCTTCATATGAATAAAAATATTTTTCTATTTTGTCTGATATTTGATCATATTGATCATTTATAATCATATCTACTTTAGTTTTATTTGGATATACCATATATTTATTAATATAGAAGTTTTCTTTTTCAAGATAGTTTATTATTTTATTTATATTTGTATATTTTTTTGTTTCTTCTAATGAAGAATTTTGTTCATCATAATTATATGTTAGAAAATTTGAAATTCCGAATTTGTTATCTAATATTAATATTAGTATTCCATCTTCTTTTATTTTTTCTTTTAATTTAGTTATTTCCTCTTCTGAAACTACATCTTTATCAATTAAAATATAATCATATTTGGGTGATGTTACAACAGTATCTACATTATATTTTTTTCTCAAAAATTTAGTAATTTCTTCATTGTTTCCAACATATAAAATGTCTGAACCTTTTTTAAATGTATACCATTTTACAATATTAACACTTAAATCTTTTAAAATTTCTTCTTTCATATATAACCTTTCTATTTCTTTAATGCTTTTCTTATTTTAAATAAGATTCTTGATATTCCTGGCAAATTCATTATAAAGAAATTTATAATATAATAATATATTGTTTCATTTTTATATAGTCTATGGAAAACATTCCATTTTCTGAAATTCACATTTTTCTTATTTTGAATCATTTTGAAATATTCTAATGCTTCTTTATTTTCTTTTTTTAATTTATCATTAAATATTCTATCATTTTGTACATATGTTTCAAATAATCCAAGCTTAACATTAATAAATAATTCTCTTACTTGATCTAATTTTTCAAAACCATGCGAAACTTTTTCTGTTCCCACTTGATTATTTCCATGTTGTCTGTACAAAATAGTTTTTTCATCTAAATATTCAACTTTTCCATTATTAGCAATAGCTGTAGCTATCCAAGTATCATGTATTGCATATTTAGATTGTGTTGGTATAGGTAATATCATATCTAAAAATTTCTTTTTAGACATTAATGTACATCCTGTTACACAATTATATAAATATTGTAATCTATAATCATTTTTGTATTTTTTTATTTTTCTTGATAATTTCATATAATCATTAAATGATGGATACATCATTTTTAAATTTTCATCAACAACTTCAAGATCTGTAAATACAAGATCTGCATTTGTTTCTACCATTTTATTATATGTATGTTCTATTTTTGTAGGAAGCCAAACATCATCTTGATCTGATAACATATATATTTCATTTTCTACTTTTGTTAATAAAAATTCAAAATTTTTTACATATCCTAAATTTTTTTCATGAAAATATGAAATAACTCTGTCATCTTTTTCTTCATATTCTTTTATAATTTCTCTTGTATTATCTTTTGAACAATCATCTGAAATTACAAGTCTGATATTTGAATATGTTTGATTTAATATACTATCTATTTGTTCCTTTAAATATTTTTCACCATTATATGTAGCAAGTAAAACATCTATCTTTTCGTTCATTACCTTTACCTCTTTATTTTATTGTTATTGTAATATTTCCATCTTTTGCTATATAATTTGTTTTTACACCTAATTCTTCTATCCATTTTCTTGTTTCAAGTGTTTTCCAAGTTCCTGAATTATATCCTCCACCTGAATTATTATCCCATAACCATTCTGGTGTTGGCCATAAACATATTTCAGGATCTATTAATTTATATAATTCTTCTGTTCCACCAGCTTGACCATGATGTGCTATTTGAACTATATCACTTTTTAATTTGTTTCCATATGTTTTTATTAATTTTTCTGAACTCTCTGTCCCTGTATCTCCTAAGAATAATATTGAAGTATTATTAACATACATTTTAAATACCATACTTGAATTATTTATTGAGTTTTCTGTTATTTCAGGATTTTTTATTCCAAGTATTTCTATATTTATATTTGGACTTATTTCTATATTTTCTCCAATTTGAGGTTCTCTTTTAATTGATTTTATTTTTTCATCTTCTAATGATTTATAAAATTCTTCAATTTCACCTGCTCTACTTGCTTCTGATGTATTTTTATACCATTCAACATCATTTGCTGTATAAATTAATTCTTTTATATTAAGTTCAGAATTATGATTTTCAATTATATCATTAAATGCTCCTGCATGGTCTTGATGTGGATGTGTAATAATCCAATAATCAACATCATTACCATATTCTTTTATTTTATTTAATAATTTTGTTGAATCTGCTCTTAACCCACCATCTATTACAACAGTTTTATTATCATATGTTCTTATTACATATCCCATCATTCTATTTCCAGTATCAGAAGATATTTGTGTTAATTCTATTTGAGCTTGTGTTTTATTTTTTATATAAACAGCTACACTCAAAAGAACCACTATTAACAATATAATTGCAACATATTTTTTTATATTATTCTTTTTCTTTTCCATCTTTATTTTTTCTTTCTATTTCTATTTTGGTATCTAATGAAACCATTCCTACACAGTTTTTGCTTGATATTATTTCTATAAGTAATGCTTCATATTTTCTATTTAATACTTCTAATTCACCTTTTGCATTTATATGTGTACAACTAAATGAAAGAGTATATTTATTTGGTGCTAATGGTAATTTTTGAATAAATGATACTTCTACAACATCATCTTTTTCATATTTACCTGGATATATTTTTTCTATCATTGTATTAGTACCTGCAACTTCAATTCCATTAAAGTTTTTAATTGTCATTGTGAATATTGGATTATCAACTTCTTTATGGAATTTGATTTTTGATTTTAATACAACTTCTTTTTCATTATCAATAACATTCAAATAATTTCCTTTTGAATCAAATACACCATAATCAATTACTTCTGCATTTAAGTTTCCATATTCAATTAAATTTGGATTTTGATTAAAATGTATTTTCCAAGAATTTTTGTCGTCTTCTTTATTTTTTA
This sequence comes from uncultured Clostridia bacterium, assembly GCA_934167735.1. GTDB lineage: Bacteria > Bacillota > Clostridia > TANB77 > CAG-508 > CAG-269. Next base: position 4,962 of record CAKPLV010000057.1, read on the forward strand.
CTTTTTTAGCATTTTCTTTAATTTCTTTTGACTCTTTTTTTTTATTATTTCCTGTTATTATTTTTTTGTATAATTCAACACCTTCTTTAACACCACCATCAAATGTTTTTGTACCATTTTCTAGTATTACTGTTCTTGTACAGTTTTTCAATACATCTGATACATTATGTGTTACGAATAATATTGTTTTTCCTTTTGATTTGAATTCCTCAAATTTTTTGAAACATTTTAATTGAAATGCCATATCTCCAACTGATAATACTTCATCAACAATTAAAATATCTGGGTCAACATTTATTGCACAAGCAATTGCAAGTCTTGCAAACATACCTGATGAATATGTTTTTACAGGTTGGTATAAATGATCTCCTATATCTGCAAAATCTATAACATCTTGTTTGGTTGCTTCTATCTCTTCTCTTGTAAGTCCCATTACTTGTCCATGTTGATATATATTTTCTTCTCCTGTAAGTTCAGAATTAAATGCTGTTCCTAATTCAAGTAATGAACTTATTTTTCCATTGATTTTTAGTGTTCCTGATGTTGGTACAACAACTCCTGTAACCATTTTTAATAATGTTGATTTACCTGCACCATTTTTACCTAATATTCCAAGTACTTCACCTTTTTTTATTGTTAAATTCAAATTATTTATTGCTGTAAAATCTGTATGTCTATTTTTTATTGCTGGAATAATTGTTTCTAATAATCTGTCTTGTTTTCTTTTATACATTTTATATTTTTTTACTAAGTCTTTTATTTCTATTACATTTTCATCCATAATTTTTCTCCGTTCTCGTATTTTTATTTTATAAAACATCTGCAAAGTCTTTTTTTGTTCTTTTAAATACTGAGTTTCCCCAAACAAACATTATTATTGTTATTATCCAAAAAATTAATGTATATATTCCATGTCCTTTAAATATTATATTTTCATTTATAAATACTTGTCTAAATGCTGTTATTAAATATGTAAATGGACTACATTGCATTATCTTTAAAATTGTTTTATGTTCTGCTAACATACTTAAATTCCATATTACTGGTGTAAACCAGAAAAATAATTGCATTGCTATTCCTAATAAGTTTGCAAAGTCTGGTACAACTGTTGTTACAGCTGATGTAAATCTTGTAAATGCAATTATAAAGCAATAAGTTGCAAATATAACATAGATT
>CAKPLV010000058.1 GCA_934167735.1 uncultured Clostridia bacterium
ATCCATCTCAGTCTAATGGAAAATATCGAGCAATATATGTTCAGGACTTCTGGGCGTTTGTAGACGAATAAGAAAACAAGATTTTTTGAAGATTTTGTAACCTAACAACTAATCTCTAACTTTTCCTCCACTTATTGCAATTTAATAAGTGGAGCTTTTTTATTATAATTACAAAAAAAGAGAAAGAAAAAAAGAAGATGAAAAAAATTAAATAGAAGGAAAATTTTTGTCAAGATAATCATAAATGAATTGAATTGAATCAGAATGCATTTTTTTTAATTTAGCAAACTGAATATTAGGAAAAGAATCTGAATAATTAATTTTTTGAATAAAAAAAGGAATTTCTTTTTTTGGAATACCACAAAACTCAAAAAAAGCAATTTGAAAAATATATAAGAAATAATCGTTTGAAAAAGGAACTTTTGAATTGTTCTGTTTAATTTCTGATTTAACCATAGATTGAGATTTAGATAAAAAATCATCTGAAAGATTAGATATGTAATTTCTAAAAAAAGCATTCATAATAAAAACCTCCCTTTCTGTTCACTATTATATATCAAAAAAAGTAAAAAAAGTGTAAAATTATGTCGAAAATTTTAAAAGATACAAAAAAGTACATTTTTTTATATTATATGCAACAAAAATATTAATCTAATCGTCTTTTATAATGTGAGCAAAATGAAAGGGGAAAAGATGGTTAATATTTTAATAGTAGATGACGATTTATATAATGGTATAAAATTAATGAATTACATAACCAAAAGAAGTGAAAATGCAAAGGTATATGCTGTTGTTGAGAATGAAAAGGATGCATTAGAAGTATTAAAGGAAGATATGATAGATGTTATTTTATTGGATTATAAAATTGGAATAGACTTTTTGGAATGTTATTATCAAGATAGTAGATATACGAAATCTTGTATATTAATTTCAACTCCAAAAGATGAATGTAGTAAATTTGTTGAAAATGATTTTGTGTTTGCAAGTGCTGAAGAAGATGTAACAGAAGAATATATGTATGAGAAAATAAAAGAATTAATAGCTCACAAAGAAAGAGAATCAATAGATAGAGATATAAAAAGAAAAATAGTAAAAGAATTATTATATTTAGGATATGATTTTTCAAGAAAAGGAACGAAATATCTTGTAGATACAATTAATTATATAATAAATAATGATATAGATGAAATAGATAGTTTAGAAAGAGAAATTTATCCATATATTGCAAACAGATATGGAGATGAAGTTACAAATGTAAAAGCAAATATAACTAGAGCAACAAATGATATGTATTGTTCATGTAATATGGAAAAATTTAAACGATATTTTTACTTAAATAAAGATTCAAAGCCAAAAACAAGAATGATAATAAATGCAGTAATAAGAAGAGTTTATGATTATGATAAAATAATTTAAAAAAGTTATAGATTTTAGCTTGAAATGTGTTATAATAAACACAAAAACAGGAGTTGAAATGAAAATAGAACAATTATCATTAGAAGAAAAAATAGGTCAGATGATGATGGTGGGAATGGATACCAATTACATTACAGATAGAATAAAAGTATTAATTTCAGACTATAAAATAGGAGGAATAATACTATATAGAAAAAATTTTAATACATATAAAGATATGTTGAAATTAATAAAAGACTTAAAACAGCTTAACCAAAACAATAAAATACCATTATTTATAGCAATAGATCAAGAAGGTGGCAGAGTAAATAGAATGCCAAGTGAAATTGAAAACCTGCCTTCACCAAGTTTAATATCTAAATATGGTGGAGAAGAATTAGTAAGAAAAGCTAATAATATAACAGGAGAAATATTAAGAAATTCAGGTTATAATGTTAATTTTTCACCTGTATTAGATTTAATGGAAAATGGTAATCAAAAAGTTGTTGGAGATAGAAGTTTTGGAAATAATAAAACAGAAGTAGCCAAAATGGGAATAACAGCAATGAAAGAACTTCAAAAAAACAATATAATATCTGTTATAAAACATTTTCCTGGTCATGGTGCGACCAAAAAAGATTCACATCATTTTTTGCCTATAATAAAAACTCCAATGAGCAAAATAGAAAAAGAAGATATGTATCCATTTGAAATGGCGATAAAAAATGGTGCAGATGCATTATTAGTAGGTCATTTGCTAATAAAAAATGTAACTGGAATTTATCCAGCATCATTATCAAAAAAATTTATAACTAAATATATTAGATTAAAATATAGATATAGAGGTTTAATATTTACAGACGATTTAAAAATGAGAGCAATAAAATTTATATATGGACCATCTATTGCAATAAGAAAAGCATTTGAAGCGGGAAATGATGTTATTATATTCAGATTTAATAAAGATGAAGAAAAAAATGCAATAAATAGAATAATAAACTTAGCTAAAGAAGATAAGATTAAAGAAAACAGAATAAATAGAAGTGTTAAAAGAATAATTAATATGAAAGAAAAATATAAGATTTCAGATTCTGATGAAATAAAAGGAATAAACATTGAAGAAATAAACAAAGAAATACAAGAAATAAGAAATATTTGTAAAATATAAAAGATAGCAGATTTAACCGCTATCTTTTTTGTATTATTCTTGCCAGAATGCTTTATAAGTTCTATATGCTGTATAAACATCATATTTACTTGTTACTTCATAAGGAGCATGCATAGATAGAACAGGAACACCACAATCGATTACATCAACACCTTTATTTGCTAATATATATGCGATAGTTCCTCCACCACCAACATCTACTTTTCCTAATTCAGAAATTTGGTATCTAATATTATTTTTCTCTAAAACATTTCTAATCCAAGCAACAAACTCTGCATTTGCATCTGAAGCACCTGATTTTCCACGAGCACCTGTATATTTGTTAAGTCCAATTCCATGACCTAAGAATGCTGAATTTGTTCTATCTGATACACTTGGATATAATGGATCAAATCCTGCATCAACATCTGCAGAAAGCATTCTTGAGAAACAGAATACTTTATCTAATAAATTAGGTCTGTTTTCACCTGCTTTATTTAATAATTCAGAAACAAAATAATCAAACATATGAGATTCCATACCTGTATTACCTATACTACCAATTTCTTCTTTGTCAGAAAGAATACATACAGCCGTTGTTTTTACTCTGTCTAATTCTAATAATGCTGAAAGAGAAGTATATGCACAGATTTTATCATCTTGACCATAAGCTGCAACCATGCTTGAATCAAATCCTAAAGATCTTGCTTTAAAAGCAGGTACAACTTCTATTTCAGAACTTAATAAATCAGCTTCTGTTATATCATATTTTTGGTTTAAAATATTTAAAATATTTAATTTTATTTTTTCTGAAGCTTTTTCATCATTATAAGGAATACTTCCTAGTAAGATAGCTAAATCTTCACCATCAATTCCGTTTTTTAATTTTTTCTCCATTTGGTCTTGAGCTAAATGTGGAAGTAAATCAGAAATTGTGAATATAGGATCATTATCATCTTCTCCAATATTAACAGTGATTTTTTCTCCATTAGCTTTTACAAGAACTCCATGTAAACTTAAAGGAATTGTTGTCCATTGATATTTTTTAATTCCACCATAATAATGTGTTTTAAAATATGCAAAACCACTATCTTCATAAAGTGGGTTTGGTTTTAAATCTAATCTTGGTGAATCAACATGTGCTCCAACAATTTGAAGACCATTTTCTAATTTTTCTTCACCAATAACTGCTAAATAAAGGCTTTTCTCCCTATTTACAAAATAAACTTTATCACCTGCATGTAGAGAATCGAATGTAGAGATATTTCTAAAACCTTTTGATTCAGCTAAATCAATTGCTGCTCTTACAAATTCTCTTTCAGTTTTAGCTTTATTTAAAAATGCCATATAATTATCACAGAAAGAGAATATATTTTGTTGCTCTTCCTGTGAAATAGAATTCCAGCCACAAGTTTTTTTATTGAATAGTTTGTTTTCTAAACTGTCCTCCATTTTCTTACCTCCTATTTTTTTGAATACAGTATATCACTTTAAAGTTTATTTTTCTATAAAAATGTAAAATTATTCATAAAATTTGTAAAAAAAACTTTGCCGAAAAATGTTTACAAAAAAAATCTGTTTTGCTATAATGAAATCGTATATGATAACAAAGGAGAATTATATATGAAATACGAAGAAGTAGATGAAAACATTGCATATAAAAATGCGTGTGAAAATGTAAAAAAAATAGCAAAAGCAATAATGGCAATAAAAATAAAGTATTTTCATAACTTTAACCAAATTACTGAAGCTGATAAAAAAATATATGATGAACTATACGAGAAAATCGAGCAAATATCACAAGAGCATGGATTAAACAATTTAAAAGTTGCATTAATGCAAGATATTTCTCAAAAATATGATGAGAAAAAAATAGAACCAAAAGAATTTCAAGATCCAAAAGCTCAAAAAGATTATTATCAAGAAATCATGCAAGCATATTATGGAACAGTTGAAGTAGAAAAAAAAGCATTAAAAGAAGGAAATTCTCAGACGTGTTTAGAATGTCAAAAAACAAGAAAAGAATATTTAGATATATTTAATCAAAGTGAAAGTGGAAAAGAATTTGCAGAAGAGGCTATTTCATATTTAAGAGGAACATTAATAAATCTAGATCAAACAAAAGAAAATATTGAAGATAAAAGTAAAAAACAATTAGACTTTTTTGCAAAATGTAATAGTGAAACAAATGCACAACAAAGAAAAGATGCTTTCCAAGAAATAAATGAAGTTTCAAAAGAAAAAGAAGAAAAGACAGAAGAATTAAGTTTAGAATAACATAGGAGGAAAAATGGTGAACAAAGAATATTCAGAAGCTTTTGCCGAAATAGATGAAATATTTAAAATAATGCCAGTAGATTTATTAAGTAAAATACCAATAGAATTTAGAAATACTATTTCAAAAAACAAAGCAAAAGATTATAAAATTGAAATAAAAGAACAATTAGAAGAACAAAAATTAAAAGAAGAAACAATAGTAATATTGGGACTTATATATAGAGATTTTTTAAGTAGTCCAGAAGAAAAAGAAGAACTAAAATTAAAAGACTCTGAGGAATTAAAAAAGGTTGAAGAAGAGCTAACAAAACAATATGACATAAATAAAGTATTTGAAAAAAGAAAGAAAAATAATACTACAGAAAATCAAACTACAGAGATGGTTGTATATAAAGAACAAGGATTTTTAAAGAAAATATTTAACCTTATAAAAGGAATATTCAAAAGAAAATAAAAAAATGTCGAAATTTATTGACTTTGAGTAATCTTTTTGCTAAAATAACAGCATAAATCATATATTTATATGTTTTATAAATCCATTTATTGAACTAGATAGATTGCTTTGAAAAACCAGTTATCATCTAGTTCTTTTTTTGTAAAAAAAAAGAGGGGGAACAAAAATGGCAAATTCAAAATTAATAGTAGTAGAAGGAGCACAAGGTGCAGGAAAAACAACAGTAACAGACTTTTTGAGATATTCATTAAGCTATACTAATTTATATAGATTATCAGGAACAGCTGATTCAACAAAAACTGGACTTGCGAAAGCAACAAATATGTATGAATCATTATTAGATTATGTAAAAACACTAGAAAACTTAAGTATAAATTTAGTTTTTGATAGAACATTTTTTACAGAAGAAAATTATTGTAGACTTGGAAAAAAAGAATATAGTTTTACAGAAGAATATAACAAACTATTAGATAGATTTTGCAAATTAGATTTTGAAATTTACTATATAACACTATATCTTGAAAATGAAGATTTATTTGAAGAAAGATTAGCAAGAGATGGTAAAGCTGTTTTTGGAACATCAAAATTTGGAAAAGAAAATAGTATAAATCAACAAAGAGTTTATTTAGAAATGGCAGAAGAGATAAAAGACAAATATCCAAATGTAAATGTTATAAATATAAAGACAGACAG
>CAKPLV010000059.1 GCA_934167735.1 uncultured Clostridia bacterium
AGCATTCCCAAAACTAGTATATGTTTTAGATGAACATAACTGCTTAAAAGGTGGAAAATATGATTATTTAACAAAATTAGCAGTAAAATGTTCAGCAACAAGAATGTATCCAGATTACATTTCAGCAAAAAAAATGAAAGAAAATTATTCAGGAAATGTATTTAGCCCTATGGGATGTAGAAGTTTCTTAAGTCCTTGGAAAGACGAAAATGGCAACTACAAATTTGAAGGAAGATTCAATCAAGGTGTTGTAAGTATTAACTTACCACAAATTGCTATATTGTCAAAAGGAAATGAAGAAGAATTCTGGAAATTACTAGATCAAAGACTAGAACTATGTAAAGAAGCTTTAATGTGTAGACATTATGCATTATTAGGTACAACATCAGATATATCACCAATTCACTGGCAAAATGGAGCTATAGCAAGATTGAAAAAAGGTGAAAAAATTGATAAATATCTAAAAGGTGGATATTCAACAATGTCTTTAGGATATATAGGAGTTTATGAAACAACAAAATTAATGAAAGGTGTTTCGCAAACAACACCAGAAGGACATGATTTTGCAATAAAAATAATGAAATACTTAAAAGAAAGAGTAGAAAGATGGAAAAAAGAAACAACAATAGGATTTGCATTATATGGAACACCTGCAGAATCATTATGTTATAGATTTGCAAGAATAGACAAAGAAAGATTTGGAGATATCGAAGATGTTACAGATAAAGGATATTATACAAATTCATATCATGTAGATGTAAGAGAAAAAATAGATGCATTTAACAAATTAAAATTTGAGAGTGAATTCCAAAATCTATCAACAGGTGGAGCTATCTCATATGTAGAAGTACCAAATATGAAGAACAATTTAACAGCATTAGAAGAGGTTGTAAAATTCATATATGACAACATACAATATGCTGAATTTAATACAAAATCAGATTATTGCCAAGTATGTGGATATGATGGAGAAATGCTTATAAATGATAATAATGAATGGGAATGTCCTCAATGTGGAAATAAAGATAAATCAAAATTAAATGTAGTACGTCGTACATGTGGATATTTAGGAGAAAATTTCTGGAATGTTGGAAAAACTAAAGAAATAAAATCAAGAGTAATGCACTTATAAAAAAATAGTCGGTTCTTAAGAGAACCGGCTATTTTTTAATGGAAAGAATCCATTAAATCAATATGGAGCTATTCAATTTTTACATAGTATTGTTTGTCCTGCTTTGAGAACTCTGTAACGAGACTCATCAAAGCCTGGAAGTTCATCATTCGATTGAGTGGTGCATCATCTAATGTTTGGTCTGCTGGAACACAAGGGATGTACAGTACACGTTCCATTTCGCCGATCTGGCTGATTCCGATGATCTTGTCATCTCCCAGAGTTAACACCTGAAACTTCTTTTCAAAAAGACTGTTTAAAGAGTCCAGAGCATGTGTTGTGATCATAAATGCCTGAATTCTTTTTTCTCCTGTAGGCAAGTAGAACTTGAAGCTACGTTCGTCTTCTTTGCAGAAGCACTTTATCATAAGAGAAAAGTGTGGGCGTGGCGTCAGTTTGTAGTCGACTTCATACCGAGTGATTATTACTTCTTTGACATGTAAGTTTTTCGTCATATCTATGTCCTCCATCGAAATAATATTTGTATCTATACTATTTTATAATCAAATAGTCAAAAAGTCAATCGAAAAATGTTGATAAATGAAAATAAAAGTTATATAATTAGGCTGTTACACAGAGAAAAGGAGAAAAAATATGGGAGAATTAGAATATGGTTTAGTTCTTGCTGGTGGAGGAACAAAAGGAGCATATGAAGTAGGAGTTTGGAAAGCACTATGTGAAATGAATATAAATGTAAAAGCTATTGCTGGTGCTTCAATTGGAGCATTAAATGGAGCATTATTTTTACAAGATGATTATTCAGCAATGGAAAAAATGTATGAAAACATAAAAATAAATAATATTATGAATGTAAAAGGTGTTAATTCAGATAAAAACATATTTGACTTATCAAATATATTTAATTTAGCAGCAAATTATACAAAACAAAAAGGAATAGATAATACACCATTAAGAGAAATGATTAAAAAATATGTAAATATGGATAAATTATATGATTCAAAAATAGATTTTGGACTTGTAACATATTCAGTAAAAAACAAAACACCATTAATGAAATTTAAAAATGAAATTCCAAAAGAAGAAATGGAAAATTATTTACTTGCAAGTTCATGTTTTCCAATATTTAAGCCACAAATTATAGATGGAGAAGAATATTTTGATGGAGGTTTATATGATAATATTCCATCAAATATGTTGATAGAAAAAGGTTATAAAAACATAATTATAGCAGACATAGCAGGTGTTGGATTCAGCAAAAAAACTATAAATAAAGATGTATATGTAAAAGTAATTCATCCATCAGAAGACCTTGGTGGTACATTTGAGTTTAATCATGAAAGAATAATAAATAATATAAAATTAGGATATTTAGATACATTAAGAAGCTTTAATAAACTACAAGGACATATATATTATTTTAAACCAGAAGAATTTGCAAAAATGCTAGAAGTATTTAATTTACAAACAATATATGGTTTAGAAAATGCTGCTCAAATATATCAAATGGATAAATACAAAGAATATCAATTTGAAGAATTTGTTGAAGAATTATATAAAAGACACCTACAAGCAGAAAAGACATTTAACAAAATGAAAAAAGAAAATTTGATACAAATTGGAAGAAGAATAAATAAATTATTTGATAAAGGTTTAGGAATATGTGTAGTTAAAGATTTATACTTAGATAGACCTGCTTCAAAAATATCAAATTACATGTTTAATTTTGTTAAAGATTATATTAATTCAGCAAAAGCATTAATTGAATTAAAAAACTATATAGAAATATAAAGGAGAAGTTTAATGAATTGGTTAGGAATATTAGTATCATATGTATATATAGCATTAGTAATAGTTGGTGGAAAGATATTTGCTAAAAAAGGAAAAGAAGCAAGTAGAAAATTCATTCATATTATGCTTGGAAACTGGTGGTTAATAGCGATGTATTACTTTACAAATGTATGGTTTGCAGCATTTGTACCTGCTACATTTGTAATAATAAATTATTTATCATATAAAAAAGATCTTATAAAAGTAATGGAAAGAGAAAAGCAAGATGGTTTAGGGACAGTTTATTATGCTTTATCATTATTGATATTAACAATTGTTTCATTTGGAATATATAAAAATCCATCACTTGGATTAGCACCTTGTTTGGTTATGGCATATGGAGATGGACTTGCAGCAATAATTGGAAAGAAAATAAAAAGCAAAACATACAAAATTGGAGATACAACAAAATCAATAGCAGGATCTCTTACAATGTTTACAATTGCATTACTTGTAATAGGAGCATATTTGCTATTTCAACATGGTCCAGTAATATTTTGGAGAAATGCTCATTGGTCATTAGTTACAATAATGATGGCATATTGCATGACATCAATTGAAGCTGTTTCAATAAAAGGAACAGATAATATAACAGTTCCTTTAGGAACACTATTAATGCTTATTTTAATATAGAAAAGGATGTAAAATGGAAAATAAAGATGATAAAATTTTATTAGCACAAATATTAGATAAAGTGCAATTAACTGAAAAAAGAAATAAAATTGAATGTACAGATTTCTTAGATTTAGCACAACAAGATATTGCTAGAAAATATTTAAATAAAGAACAAATTGAAAATTACATAGAATATGGTGGTTTTGATAATGCAGAAAGAAAGATAATAGTTTTTTATCCTGAAAAATTCAATAGTGAAATTGTAAATCAAAATCTAAAATCAATAGTAAAGATAATTAGAATAGAATTACCTGATGATTTAAAAGGAAAATATACTCATAGAGATTATTTAGGTGCTATTGTGAAATTAGGAGTAAAAAGAGAAAAAGTTGGAGACATAATTGTAGATAACGACGGTGCTGATATTATTGTAAATAAAAGTATTGCAAAATTTTTAGTTGAAAATTTAGAAAGTCTTACAAGATTTTCTAAATCTAAAATTACAGAAGAAGACATAGAAAATCTTAGAACTGTAGAAGTTAGAAAACAGGAACTTGAAATTATATTATCATCTCTTAGATTAGATAATGTTGTATCAGAACTTGCAAAATGCTCTAGAAATAAAGCTTTAGAAATAATTAATATGGAAAGAGTTTTTATAAACTTCCAAAGTGAAACTAAAAAGACAAAACAAATAAAAATAGGTGATATTGTTACAATAAGAGGAAAAGGCAGATTTTATATTAAAGAAATGCTTGGTCAAACTAAAAGTGGAAGATATATTATAAAAATTGAGAAATTTGTATAAACAAAAAAATGCTCTGGCTTAGCCAGAGGATTTTTTTACTAAATATCAGTTTTAGTCATAATATAAGCATCTGTTGCATTATTATAATATTTTTTTCTAATTCCTAAATTTTTAAATCCAAATTTTTCATATAATTTTATAGCAGGAATATTATTAACATTAACTTCAAGTGTAAAAGAATGGATACTCATTTCTGAGCAAAGTTCTATTAATGCTTCTAACAATTCTCCACCAATACCTTTATTTCTGAAAGATTTTTTTACAACAATATTATTTAAAGTAGCTTCATCAAGACATATCATAATCCCAGCAAAACCAATAATTTCATCATTTTCTTTTGCTACAATATATGTGGTGTTTTTATTTTCAAGTTCTTGTTTTAAAACATTATAGCTCCAAAAATTATCGAAATCTGAATATAAGGTATCTTTCATATCTTCTAAATCTTGTAGAGTCATAGTAAGAATTTCCATTATATTTTTTCCTCCTTTTCATGTTCACGTTCTGCTTGAGATTTTCTCAAATATAGAGGCATAACATCTGTTAATTCATTATTAATAAATTTGTTGTATCCTGCAATTCCAAGAGAATAACTACTTAAATCATTTTTATCTGAAAATTCACAATTTTTAATAGAGTTTTGAAGTACTTCTTGATTAGCTAATGCACCATCTCCAACAAAATATATTTTATTATTTTCAGATTTTAAAATATCTATAACTTCATTTATATTTTTAAAATCTAATTCTGAAATTTGTTTATATTGATTATCTTCTGATTTAAATAACCCATAATAAACATTATCATTTCTAGCATCTATTAAACTGCAAATTAAGCCATTTTGTTTTACATTATAGACAAGAGCTTCTAATGAGCTAACGCCAATGCAATTAATTTCTCTGGAATCTTTAAATGCTAAAACAGTTCCAACACCAATTCTTATACCTGTAAAAGATCCAGGTCCTTTATCACATACAATTAAATCTATATTATCTAAAGATAAATTTGTTTCTTCGAAAATTTGTTGAATTATAGGCATTATTTTTTCAGAGTGATTTCTAGCATCATTTACAATAATTTCTTTTATACATGTTTGATTTTCTAAAATAGCAACTGTACAAATATTGCTTGCTGTATCTATACTTAAAATTTTCATAATTACTCCTAAATAAAAATTAACTATTCCCATTATACTACGAATATAAGCATTTTACAAGATTTTGATTATTAAAATTAAAACAAAATCAATAAAAAAGTCATATTAATAAAACTGTGTCAATATATATTAATAAAAGTTTGTCTTAAATATGAAAATCGAGGAGGTATTATAGATGGAAAATGTGGGCTTATATCAAGATATAGCCAAAAGAACAGATGGTGATATTTATATTGGAGTTGTAGGACCTGTTAGAACAGGAAAATCAACCTTTATAAAAAGATTTATGGATCTGCTTGTTATTCCGAATATTGATAATGAATATAAAAAAGAAAGAGCTAAAGATGAATTGCCACAAAGTGCTGGTG
>CAKPLV010000060.1 GCA_934167735.1 uncultured Clostridia bacterium
GCATTACAAAATGCAGCATCAATAGCAGCTATGATATTAACAACAGAAAGTCTAGTAACAGATGTTCCAGAAAACAAAGGTTGTGGATGTGGAAATTCACACGAAATGGAAAATGGAATGAATGGAATTTACTAAAATTTATACAAAATTTGTAAAATTTTAAAAAGTGTGTTATAATATATTATATTTACATTAAGGAGGATATACCGATGAACAGACAGGTAAATTTCAGAACTATTGGCTTTTTAGGACCAGCTTGGAAAAAGGCTCCAGGAGCAAGTTTCGACTGGCCAGAATATCCAGGAGTTCCATGCAAAGAAGTTTTTGTTAATCGGAGTACTGGGGTGAAAATCGTACGTAGATTTAACGTTATGGGAGAGTTAATCTATAGTAACGAACAAAAATATGGGTACGAATTACCACAGAAAATGTATTAAATCCACAGAGCAGGTGCAAATGCACCTGCTTTTTTTATAGCAAAATACTTGATTTTATGGACAAATTAAAGTATAATCATATACGTAAAAAGGAGAGATAAAAATGAAAGCAATAGAAATCAGAAATAAATATTTAAACTTTTTTAAAAATCATGGACATGTTGTAATACCATCAGCACCATTAATACCAGAAAATGATCCATCAGTATTATTTACAACTGCAGGAATGCAACCATTAGTTCCATATTTATTAGGAGAAGAACATCCAGCTGGAAGAAGACTTACAGACTATCAAAAATGTTTAAGAACAAATGATATTGATGAAGTTGGAGATAATAGACATTTAACATATTTCGAAATGTTAGGAAATTGGTCATTAGGAGATTATTTTAAAGAAGAATCAATTCAAATGAGTTTTGATTTCTTAACACAAGAATTAAATATACCAGTAGAAAAATTATCTGTAACATGTTTCGCTGGAGATAAAGACTGTCAAAGAGATGAAGTAACAGCAGAATGTTGGAAAAAAGCTGGAATACCAGAAGAAAGAATATATTATTTTGGAAAAGAAGATAACTGGTGGATAGCAGGAGAAGAAGGACCATGTGGACCAGACACAGAAATGTTCTATGATACAGGAAAACCAAAATGTTCAGAAAATTGTAATCCATCATGTGGATGTGGTAAATATGTTGAAATATGGAATAATGTATTTATGGAATTCTTTAAAGACAAAGAAGGAAAATATACAAAATTAAAACAACATAATGTTGATACAGGATTAGGACTAGAAAGAATGACAATGTTGTTAGAAGGAAAAGAAACTCCATTTGAAACAGAATTATTTGCACCAATAATGGATAAATTAGTAGAACTAGAAAAAATAGATGATATAGCAAGTAGAAGAATTATTGCAGAACATTTACGTTCAAGTATGATGGTAATTTGTGATGGTGGAAGACCAAGCAATATAGATAGAGGATATATATTAAGAAGATTAATTCGTAGAATGATCAGACATATGAACAAATTACAAATATCATTAGATGAATTATCAACATTAATAGACATAAATGTGGATAACCTTAAGGAAATGTACCCAGCTCTAGTAGAAAACAGAGAAACAATAAAAAAAGTTATAATAGAAGAAAAAGACAAATTTGTAAAAACTTTAAATAAAGGTGAAAAAGAATTCATTAAAGAAATAGAAGAAGTTAAAAAACAAGGAAAAGATATTATTGAAGGAAAAATGGTATTTAGACTATATGACACATATGGATTTCCACCAGAATTAACAGAAGAACTAGCAACAGAAAATAATATGAAAATAGACAAAGAAGAATTCGAAAAACTATTTAAAGAACATCAAGAAAAATCAAGAGCAGGAGCTGAACAAAAATTCAAAGGTGGATTAGCTTCAACCGGAGAAATGGAAACAAAATATCATACAGCAACACATTTACTAAATGCAGCATTAAAAATAGTATTAGGTTCACATGTACATCAAAGAGGAAGTAATATAACAGCTGAAAGAATGAGATTTGACTTTTCACATCCAGCAAAAATGACAGATGAAGAAAAACAAAAAACAGAAGATCTAGTAAACAAATGGATTGAAGAAGCAATTCCGGTAGAACATCTTGAAATGAAAAAAGAAGATGCAATAAAAATGGGAGCTGAAGCAATGTTCATAGAAAAATATGGAGATGTAGTTTCAGTATACAAAATAGGAGATGTATCACTTGAGTTATGTGGAGGACCTCATGTAAAAAATACAGCAGAATTAGGAAAATTCAAAATCAAAAAAGAAGAATCAAGTTCATCAGGTGTTAGAAGAATAAAAGCTATATTAGAATAGAAAGGAAATAAAAATGGAAGATAATTGTATATTCTGTAAAATAGTAAAAGGAGAAATACCATCTAGCAAAATATATGAAGATGAAGAAGTACTTGCATTTAAAGATATAAATCCTGCAGCACCAATACACATACTTGTAATACCTAAAAAACATATCCCATCACTTGCAGAAATGGAAGATGGAGATGAAAAAGTAATTTCACACATATATAAAGTAATTGATATTATTTCTGAAAAACAAGAATTTAAAAAGAATGGATATAGAGTAATAGTTAATTGTGGAAGAGATGGTGGGCAAGAAGTTGGACATTTACATTTTCATTTATTAGCAGGTAAACAATTTGGAGAAAAAATCATCTAACTATATCAATTTAATTCTAAATATGTTATAATATAGATATATGAGTTAAATTGGAGGGATGGATATGAATAGTAAATATAGTAATATTTTAACAATTTTATTAGTAGTTGTAATAATAGCAATACTTGGAATAATAGGATTTTTAGGTTATAAATACTATACAAGTGAAAAATTAAAAGGAAATGCAGAAAACTTTGTGGATTCATTTATAAATGAATCAAATGAGAATAAAAAGAAAAATGAAACAAATTCAACAATTTCAGGAGATGATTTGTTTTCAGATATAAAACCAAGTGAAAACAATAATACATCAGGAGGAGATTCAACAGCAAGCTCAGCTCCAAAATTTGAAGGATATTTAACTTCAGGTACAATAGAAATACCTGCTACAAATATCAAATTACCAATATTAGCACAATCAGAATTATCTAAATCAGCATTAGAAAAATCAGTAATAGAGATATATGGAAATGGATTAAACCAAGAAGGAAATACAACAATAGCAGGACATAATTACAGAAACGGAAAATTCTTTTCAAATAATAAAAAATTAAATATTGGAGATAAAATATATATAACAGATTTAACAGGAACAAGACTTTCATATACAATATATAACAAATATGAAGCTGAGGAAAATGAATCAGATTACATGACAAGAGATACACAAGGTGCAAAAGAAATTTCATTATCAACATGTACAGATGATGGAAAAAATAGATTAATAATTTGGGCAAAAGCAGATTAAATAAAAAATCCCCATAATGAGAAATCATCATGGGGATAATTAGTATGAAGGAGAAAAGATGGATAAGAAACAAGCTGAAAAAAGGATAAAAGAACTAAGAGAACAAGTTGAATATCATGCAAAAAGATATTATGATGATGATAATCCAGAAATATCAGATTATGAATATGATATGATGATGGTAGAATTAAGAAATCTTGAAAAAGAATATCCAGAATTTATTTCAAAAACATCATTAACACAAAAAGTTGGTGGACATGTAAAAGAAGGATTTAAAAAAGTAGAACATGAAGTTCCACTTCAAAGTTTGCAAGATGTTTTTGATTTTGAAGAAATCAGATTATTTGATGAAAGAGTAAGAAAACAAGCTGAAGAAAACGGAATAAAAAAAGTAAAATATGTTGTTGAAACAAAAATAGATGGTTTGTCATCAGCTCTTGAATATAAAGAAGGAAAACTAATAAGAGGTGCAACAAGAGGAAATGGACTTGTTGGAGAAGATGTTACTGAAAATTTAAAAACAATCAAAACAATTCCACAAGAAATAAAAGACAAAATAGATATTACAGTAAGAGGAGAAGTATTTATTTCTAAAACAGACTTTGAAAAAATGAACCAAGAAAGAGAAGAAAATGAAGAAGAATTATTTGCAAATGCAAGAAATGCAGCAGCAGGTTCATTAAGACAATTAGACAGCAATATAACAAAAAATAGACCATTAGATATATATATATTCAATGTTCAAAAAATAGATGGAAAAGAATTTAATTCACATTATGAAGAATTAAATTATTTAGAAGAACTTGGATTTAATGTAAATCCTGTTAGAATATATTGTGAAACACTTGAAGAAGTATATAATGCTATTAACAAAATTGGTGAAGATAGAGAAAAATTAACATTTGGAATAGATGGTGCAGTTGTTAAAGTAGATAATCTAGAATTAAGAAAAATATTAGGTACTACAAGTAAAGTGCCTAAATGGGCTATTGCATACAAATATCCACCAGAGCAAAAAAAGACAAAATTAAAAGATATAGTATGTCAAGTTGGAAGAACAGGAGTTATAACTCCTATGGCAATATTAGAGCCTGTTAAACTTGCTGGATCTACAATATCAAAAACAACACTTCATAATGAAGATTTTATTAAAGAAAAAGATTTAAGAATTGGAGATCAAGTAATAATTCAAAAAGCTGGAGATGTTATACCTGAAATTGTTAAATCAGTAAAAGAAGATAGAGATGGATCTGAAGTAATATTTGAAATGCCTAAAACATGTCCTGTTTGTGGAGCAGAAGCTGTTAGAGAAGAAGGAGAATCTGCAGTTAGATGTACCGGAATAGAATGTCCTGCAAAATTGTATAGAAATCTTGTACATTTTGTATCAAGAGAAGCTATGAATATTGATGGTTTAGGAGAAAATATTATTGCAACATTATTAGAGAAAAAAATGATTTCAAATATTGCAGATATATATGAATTAAAACTTGAAGATATTGCATCATTAAAGAAAAATGGTAAAAAATTTGCACAAAATTTAATTGATAGTATAAATGCTAGTAAAGAAAATGATTTATATAGATTAATTACTGCATTAGGAATTAGACATGTAGGTGTTAAAGCTGCTAAGATTTTAGCCAAAAGATTTGAAAATATAGATAAACTAGCATTAGCAACAGAGGAAGAATTAAGTTTAGTTGATGACATAGGTCCAATTGTTGCAAAAAGTATTGTTGAATTTTTTGAACAAGATCAAACAAAAGACTTGATAAAAAGACTACAAGAAGCGGGAGTTAATACTGAAAAGTTAGAAAGTAATGACAATGATGAAAGATTTGCAGGAATGACATTTGTATTAACAGGAAGTCTTGATAATTTCTCAAGAGATCAAGCATCAGATATTATAGAAAAATTTGGAGGGAAAACATCAAGTTCTGTTTCAAAGAAAACAAGCTATTTTTTGGCAGGAGAAGATGCAGGAAGTAAATTAACAAAAGCCGAAAATTTAGGAGTAAAAATATTGACAGAACAAGAATTTATGGATATGATAAAATAAAAATAGGAGTTATTATGGAAAATTATACTTTTGAAGACATGTGGTTAGATTTAAAAAATGGGTATAAAATCTATTATACTTATGTAAGAAATAGATATGTATTATTTAAAACTGCAAAAAACTGTTATACACAAAAATTGTTATCAACTAATCCTAAAAATCCTCAACCTAAAATGTCAATGTTAACATTAAAAAGAGTTCAAGAAATATTTCCTAATATGGAAGACATTGAATATAGTACAGGAATTTATGAAGAAGATAATATAGAGAAAAAGTAAAAGGAGTCAATATGGCAACAATAATTGATGGAAAAGAATTAGCAAAAGAAACAAGAGAAAATTTAAAAATCAAATGTAATGATTTAAAAGAAAAAGGAATTATACCAAAACTAGCAGTAATAATGGTAGGAGATAATAAAGCATCACAAGTATATGTAAG
>CAKPLV010000061.1 GCA_934167735.1 uncultured Clostridia bacterium
TGCTATTGTTATTGATACGTACGCTTAAGAAAAAAAATAGTATATGGGATTGGTATGCAATGGTTTGCACTTTGATAGGTGGAATGGCGTTTTCCATGTCAGCAATGTTATTAATGCCAACACTTATTTCTATGTACTATATTCCTGTGATTTTAAGCAAAAACAGGAAACATGTTATATGGAAATATGTGGCCAGCATGGTGATTTGTGCAATGTTTATTGTGATTCATTTGTGCATTTCAAAGAAAGTTATACAAATAAAAATTTTATAAGAAAAGAGAAAGTGATGCAGGGAATTACAGCGGAAGGATATGGATGGGATTTTATTTGGCAAAATCTACAGGCATATTTGAATGATAATTGGCTATGGATATATATTTTATTATTCTTTGAACTCGTATTTTTTACAAAAAGCAAACGTTGGATAAAATTGGGAATATATCCATATATTTTGTTTGCACTAACAGTGTGTAATCCATTGGTTGTAAAAATTGCAGGTAAGATATTTGGATTATCAGATAGATATTATCGCTTTTTTTGGCTTATTCCAATAGCTCCAATGATTGGTTTTTGTTATGCGGCTATAGTAAAGAAAGTGAATAAGTGTTGGATATGTGCGGTTATATGGTTGATGATATTCGGAAGCATTGTTATACTGGGCAAACCAGTATATTCAAGTTCATCACCTCCTTATGTAAAAAAAATGAACGCTTATTATACATGGGATGAAGTCATAGATATTGACAAATTATTGCATTCAGAAGGGAAAAAGAATCCTAAAGTTTTATATTCAGGTTGGCTTGTATATGATATGAGACAGTATGATCCGACTATTAATTCAGTATTGGGGCGAGAAGACTTAGAGACATATAACACATTTTTTGAAGAGAATGATTTACGAGTATTGTTGGAAAGGAAAGATTATCATTCGATTTTGAAATGGGCACAGTTAGCATATTATAAAGAATTAGTAAGTGCAGAAATGTTTAGAGAGGCAGCAAGTGCAGAAAAAGTAGATTATGTTATTGTAAAATCAGATGATTTAGATGCAGTACAGTTTTACCAAAGTTGGGGGTGCAGCGTATTGGGTGAAGTGGATGGATATTGCGTGTTACGTACAGAGATTGATTAATAATTATGGAGACGAAAGATGAAAAAAGATAATGAACAGTATAAACGTATAATACGTATTTTTTTAGTTGTAGTTTTAGTAGCGTGTGAAACAAGTTTTTTTATGTATAGTTGGATAAAAAGCTATAATTTATATACAGTATTTCCATTTTTCCAAAAAGGTCATTGTATGATGGCAGGAATGTATGTAATGTATCAAATGATTTTTTTATATATATTTGGTGGCTTGAAAGTTGGCTATCTAAAAAAAGCTAATATTATTTATTCACAGATTTTAGCATTGATATGTGCCAATATTGTTATGTATTTACAGATTGTATTGCTTTCTGTTCGGTTTGTAAATGTAGGACCATTACTGAAAATAACGGTTTACGATATTGGAATTGTAGTGATTGTAGCAGTGATCAGCGAAAAAATTTTTCGAAAACTTTTTCCACCACGTAAGTTATTAGTAGTGTATGAGGAGTATGATCCAACAGAGTTTATCAACAAATTAAATACAAGAAAAGATAAGTATAAAGTAGAACAAAAGATTAATGTAAGTGCTGGTTTGGACATAGTTGAAAAAGAAATAAAAAAATATGAAGGAGTTGTTATATACGATGTACACTCTGAGACTCGCAACAAAATTCTTAAGTTTTGTTATGGGAATGATATTAGGGCGTATTCAACAACAAAAGTATCGGATATTCTGATACGTGGGGCAGAAAGTTTACATATTTTTGATACTCCGTTATTGTTATATAGAAACCATGGGTTAAGCTTCGAGCAAAGATTTCTAAAGAGAACTATGGATATTTTGGTATCAGCATTAATGTTGTTGATTACTTCTCCTATTTTCTTAGTTGCCTCTATCGCAATAAAACTATATGATGGGGGTCCAGTATTTTATCGTCAGGCGAGATGTACCATGAATGGAAAAGTGTTTCATATTTTTAAGTTTCGAAGTATGATAGTAGATGCAGAAAAAGATGGAAAGTCTCAACCAGCAGCAGATCATGATCCAAGAATAACGCCAGTAGGAAGAATATTGCGCGCAACACGGTTAGATGAACTGCCACAATTAATAGATATACTGATTGGAAACATGAGTCTGGTAGGACCTCGTCCAGAGCGGGTGGAGCATGTAGAAAAGTATACGGAAGATCTTGCGGAATTTGAATATCGTCTAAAAGTACGTGGGGGACTGACGGGATATGCTCAGATTTATGGAAAATATAATACAAGTCCATATGATAAGTTGCAGCTTGATTTGATATATATTCAGAATTATTCTATCTTCTTAGATATTAAACTGATTTTAATGACCATAAAAATTATGTTTATGAAAGAAAGCACAGAAGGTTTTACTGAAGAGCAACGGAAGGATATTCAGGAAAAAGAATGAAAAAAATTACATTTTTAATGTTACATCTGGGATATGGTGGAGCGGAGCAGGCTGTTATAGCACAAGCTAATTTATTGGTAGAAAAATACAATGTAGAGATAATAAGTTTTTATAAGTTGTATGAAAATCCTGCATTTGAAGTGGATCCTCGGATTGAAATAAAATATCTTACAGAGAATGTTAAACCAAACAGAGAAGAAATAAAAAAAGCTATTAGTGCACGTGAAGTTGGAAAAATAGTGAAAGAAGGGATAAACAGCCTAAAAATACTTTATTGGAGAAAATATAAAATGCGGACTGCAATACGAGAATGTGATTCGGATGTTTTTATTTCTTCAAGATATATATATCACAAATTATTAACTAAGAATGCGCCGGAAAAAGCAGTTTGTATTGCACAAGAACATAATCATCATAATGGAAATGAAAAATATATAAGAAGGCAGATACAGGCAATAAAGGATATGGATTATTTTATGCCGGTATCCAGAGAACTGACGGAGTTTTACAGGGAAAGAACTAGGGGAATGAAGGTTAAATGCAAATACATTTCCCATTATCTGGAGAAAATTCCTCAAGAAAATTCTGATTTAACAGGAAAAAAAATAATATCAGTAGGTAGGTTAGCTCCAGAAAAAAATTTTGTTGAGTTGATTGATATTTTTGCACTGATATCTAAAAATAATAAAGACTGGCAGCTGCACATCGTAGGAGACGGCGCGGAAAAAGAACGATTAATTAAAATTATAAAAGAAAATGGGTTGAATGAAAAAGTAATTTTACATGGATATCAAAATAAAGAGTATATTGCAAAATTAATGTATCAATCTTCGATTTATGTTATGACTTCACTGACAGAATCATTTGGACTAGTGTTAATAGAAGCGCAGTCATTTGGTATTCCATGCATTGCTTATGACTGTGCACAGGGAGCAAAAGAGATAATTCAATCTTACAAAAATGGAATATTAATTGAAAAACATTCACAAAGTCAAATGGTGAAAGAATTGGAAAAACTGATATCAGATTATAACTACAGAAAAAAGATCGGAGAAGAAGGAAAAAAGAATGCATTGAAATACTCAAAAGAGAGTGTTGCAACTTTATGGTATGATTTTATTGATAGTATAACTAAAAAAGTGTAAAAGGAATATATATGAACAAATTAGAAAAGTTAGAAAATATAACAATAACATATAGTAAGTGTCTTGTATTATTTTTGATGTGTTTTATACCATTTAGAAATGAGTTAGAGCTTCTCTTAGGAACATATATAAAAGTTTTGCCAGATATGATGATTTTGATTTTGCTTATGGGTTATGTGATATCCCAAAGAGGTAGGGTTAAAATCCAACTAAGTGATATCATTTTTTGTTTGTTTTTTTTGGTGGCTTTAATAAATACTATTTTTATAAAAAAAATAAGTATAAGTATATATATAATGGAAGTGAGAAGTTTAGCCGTTTATTATATTTTATACGTTGTTATTAGAAACTATAAATTTGAACAGAATTATATTTTGAAAATATGTAAATGTATAAGAGGATTGACCTATTTGCTTTTTGTGCTTGGAATGATTGAAATGCTTAGCAGTAAAATGCTGCTTTTTCCTAAGAGCGTTGCGGAATCAATTATTTACGCGGATAATTTTTCAAGAATGTATGGAATGTTTTGCAATCCTAATACTTATGGTGCATTTCTGGTACTGACATTTTTCTTTGTAATATATCATGCAAAAGGAGAAAAACTATGGGTCTATAAATGCATAGCGTTGGCATCATTATTTATGACCATGTCAAGAAGTTCTCTCCTTATCTTTATATTTGTCGGGATTTTGTACATTTTAATTTTTAGAAAGGAGCTTCTGGAGAATAAAAAAGCTCTTATTTTACAAATAATTATAGTTGGCTTAATAAGCATTGGCATTTATATGCTGAGTGTTGTAGGACGGGAATCTATGGTGAAATATATTAATGCAGGAACTACAGCTGAAGAAGCCGAGACGACAATGTTTGACCGACTTAAGGAAATGAATTCAGAAGAGATTGTTGAACAATCTAATTTAGTAGGAAGAATTTTTATTGTGAAAACGGGTATCCAAATATGGAAAGACAATGCAATATTGGGTACAGGTTTTGGAACATATGGATCTGGTGCAAGTATGGCATGGATACCAGAGATTTATGAACAATATGGTATACCAGCTGGATGTTATTCAGATAACGAATATATAAAGGATATTGTAGAAACTGGTAGTGTTGGTTTTCTACTTCTATGTTTATTTTTGGTAAGTATTTTATATGAACAAAGGAAAAAACCTTTAAACATATTAATTTGTATAATGGTAGGATGGTTTGGATTGTTTTATAATGTATTTGAAGTTCAAATTGTAGCTTTTTTGCTATGGGGATATCTTGGAGTATTAAATCAAAATAAGGAATATGAGAGGTGATATGAGTTGATACCGAAAAAAATTCATTATGTATGGGTTGGGGGAAATGAGAAAAACAACACAATAAAGCAATGTATGAAGACTTGGGGAAAGCATTTGGAAGGATATGAAGTTATTGAATGGAATGAAAATAATTTTGATATAGATTCACATCCATTTGTGAAAGCAGCATATAAAGCTAAAAAGTGGGCATATGTGAGTGATTACATAAGGGCGTATGTAATATACAAATATGGTGGAATCTATTTGGATACAGACATACTAGTATTAGATAATTTTGATCGCTTTTTAAATAATCGCGCATTTGTTGGTTTTGAAAATCCACAATATCCATTTACTGCAGTCTTTGGTGCAGAACCCGGTCATCCATTAGTAAAGGATATGATAGAATACTATGACCGTTTAGATGAATATAAGTTTGATTTCGAAAAAAATAATACGATATCAGTATCAGATTTGCTAATAAAAAAATATCATTGTAAAGTAGGAAATAAATTTCAGATTTTAGATGAAGATATTGCTGTTTATCCGGATACTGTGTTATGTAATCCGTCTGAAAATTCGATATCTATTCATGTGTTTACGGGAACGTGGTTGGAAGGGAAAAAAGCTTTGGCACGAAAAATTAATGTGTTTTTAAAAATCCATGTTACGAATAAGAAAAGAGCAAAGCTATTCCGAAAATATATTATGCGGGTATAAGGAGAAGTATGAAAGCATTTTTTAAGAGACTTTATGATAAATCGGATGATCAATTTTATAGAGAAATGAAAAGAAATCTGCAGGAAGAAACAAAAATGTTCATCATTACGGCAAATCCAGAGGCATTTATGTA
>CAKPLV010000062.1 GCA_934167735.1 uncultured Clostridia bacterium
CATATACATTTTATCTAAATTGTTATTTATATCAGCTATTGCTTGATTAATTCTCTCTATTTTTTTCTTGTATCCTTCTCTAATATCAAGTGTTTTATTTTGATATTTTTCATAAATTGAATAAAAAATTTCTTTGTCTGCATATATTTGACATACTTTTTTTACAATATAAACAATATGTTTTTCGAATTTTTCATAGCTCATGTTTAATGGATAACATCCTCGTTCTTTTGCGTCACTACATGTTATATATGGATGCGCTTTTGCTTTTCTTTTTGAATTCTTCTTTAAAACAATTTGCAATTTTCTTTTACAATGATAACAGTAAAGTAATCCTCTTAATAAATAGTCATATTTTAGTTTGCTATTTGTTCCTCTTCTTTCAAATATACATTGAACTTTTTCAAACAAATCCTTGTCGATTATGGCTTCGTGTGTGTTGTCTACTCTTATATGTTCTTCTTTGCTGACTTTTTTAATTTTTTTTACTTTGTATGAGATTATAGATCTTTTATTTTGAATGGTATTGCCTATATATACTTCATTTTTTAACATATTACATAAAGTTACTTCATTCCAATTATAGCAATTTTTATTTTTATCTTGAATTAGTCCTGTTTTTCTATAGCCTGTTGGTGATAGATAATAATTATTGTTTAAATAATTTACTATTTCTACACTTCCATGTTCATTTGCATACATATCAAAAATTTTCTCTACAACATATCTTAATTGCTCATCTACAATTAGTTTATTTTTTATTGTAGGGTGTCTTTTGTATCCATAAGCCGGAATGCTACACATATATTCACCATTTTTTTGTTTTTCTTTTAAAACACTCCTAATTTTTTTTGAAATGTCTTTTGCATACATGTCATTCATTATTGCTTTAAATGGTGTTATATCATTATTAGTGCTATCTACATATGTATCTATTCCATCTGTTAAGGCAACATATCTGATATTGTTTTTTGGAAAATACTTTTCTGTATATTCTCCTACTGTTATATAGTCTCTTCCTAGTCTTGATAAATCTTTAGTTATAATCATATTAATAGTCTTATTTTCAATATCATTTATCATTTCTTTGAATCCAGGTCTATCAAATGTTGTTCCACTTACTCCATCATCAACATATTCCTTTACGCAATTTAAATTATTCTCCTTTACATATCTTTGCAAAATTTTTCTTTGATTACTGATACTTTCGCTTTCTTGTTTGTCGCCATCTTCTCTTGATAATCTAATATAAATTCCAACTTTGAAGTTTTGATTTCTCAAGTTAAGCATTTTACCTCCTATCTGTAACCATCTATGCTACTATCGTAACGTATCAATTTTAAATTTGCAAAATTTTTCATAATTACTTTGTTTTCGCTTTTAATCTCCCTATATAATCTTTAAATATTAATCCTATTATTTGATTTACATCTTGTTCTTCATTTGTAAAAATACAATATGTATTAAATTCTAATTTGTTTTCTTTGCTCTTTGTTTTGCTCATAAATACATCATGCCCTTTCCATTTCATTTTAATTTTACCTAATAACAGATTATTAAAGAAAATGGCTAATTATGACACTAATTTTAGTGTGTTTGTCAATGTACTAAAACGCAAAAAAGAGCACCCAATAGTGCTTTTACACTATTAGGTGCTTTATGTTTAATAAACTTTTTTCAAAATTATATTACTTAATTTCTTTCGTTTATTATCCTTTGTTTAATTTCATTTAAAGACTTCTTGATATATTGTGTAGCCTGTTTATCATAAATATATTTTCCATTTATTTTTCTAACAACATCTCCTAATTGTACATTATCAGGCAAATCTTTTTCAAATGCAATATATTTACGTTCATGCCCATCTACATATTGAGTAACTTTATATCTATGATATTCATAATCGTTTTCATATTTGTTTGTAACAAGAAATATTTCACCCTTACTTAAATCCGACAATTCTTTTTCAAAATAATTTTCTAAAAAATTCCATTTCTTTCTATAAAATTTTATATCTTCTTCAGGAGTTAATCTTACTTCTCCAATTTTTTTACTTTTTACTTTTTCTTGAATACTAAAATTTTTTAGAGCCTCACTTAGTTCATTTATAAAATTTTCCACAAAATCATTTTGCTTTAGTTTTTCTGCTATTTTTTTTAATTCTAATTCCAAATTAATCCTCCTTGTGTTTATTTTATTAGCTTTGCTTTCCCCGTACTATAATCGATTTCAAAACCATCTTGTACATTATATATAAATTTATTAAAACACACTCCTACTTCTTCAACAGACTTTGCTTCCATTTGGATGCCAGTTGCTAACTTATTGTCACCTTCATAAATAGGTGTTACTCTATATAAAATATGATAATCTTTATTTTGCTTATTTTTTTGTTTAATCCAGTTTGCAACTATGTTTTCATATTCTATCATAGCATCATTTAGCTGTGCAGTTCCTGTTATTAAATTTTGTCTATTGTTGTTTTCATTTCCTAATTGCCATGCAATTAAATGACATCTTTCATATAAATGTTTGCTATTATTTTCTCCATATAAATATTGAACCCAACCAGTAGGTTTATATGAAATATTCCCTCTTTTTGTTCCTTCTGGTGGCATTGTATATTTACATATATTAGCAAAAGCTACTCCTGCTCTATTAAAATCATCAAGTTTTGAATAGTCTTCAAAATTTTTGGTACTTATATCATTATCTTTAAAATATGGCTCATTATTATTAATAGTAATGACCAACTTTCCTGAATATGGCGGAATATTATTTATTTTAATATTAGAATCGGTGTTTGTATTCTCTGGCGGAAGCTCTTTATTACTTTCATTTTGAGGTAAAGCATACCCAATTAAAATTAATAATATTATGATAATTATTGTTGTTGCTAATTGTTTTAAATTAATTTTTTCTTTTATATTTTCTTCTTTATCTCTCATATTTCCTACCTTTCTTTGCATTAAGTACACAAATAGGATAAATAAATCTCCAATTTCGGGATTTTTCACTTTTCTCCTACTTTAAGTAAATATGATTTTAGCATAATATTATTTTTATTTCAAATGTAACATTCTTTATATTCATTGGAAAATAATAAGAATCAAAATAAAATTGAATTATAAATTTATAAATAATATATTGATTTAACATAATGCTATTATACATCTTTATTGTAAATTGTCAAGTATTGTCAGAAAATTTTGATACTTAGAAAAATTAATTTTATTTTGTAGGTTGAATTTTTTTAAGCCCACAGGTGTGGATCTGAATTTACAATTTCCAGCTGAATGGCAAAAAGCTCGTGAAATAAAATACTCACAAGGATTCACTCGGACCTGCACCTCGTGATTTCGTTGGATATGGTCCTCTTACAGAACCTGAAGCTTTGGCTATTTATAATTTAACTTTAGAACATAATTTTAGACTCATTTTAGCTTATCACTCTCAAGGTGAAGTAATTTACTGGCAATTTCAAGATTATAATCCTCCAAATTCTTATAAAATTGGAACTCAATTCGCCAAAGTTAGTGGTTATTCTCTTGAATCAACTCCTTATAATTCTAGTTTTGCTGGATATAAAGATTGGTTTATTCAAAATTATAATAGACCTGGATATACTATTGAAGTTGGTCTCGGCACTAATCCACTTCCTATTACTCAATTTAGCAAAATTTATAGAGATAATCTTGGAATATTACTTTTA
Organism: uncultured Clostridia bacterium; assembly: GCA_934167735.1. GTDB lineage: Bacteria > Bacillota > Clostridia > TANB77 > CAG-508 > CAG-269. Next base: position 3,713 of record CAKPLV010000062.1, read on the forward strand.
GGAGCTATTTTATAAGATAAAAAGGAGAGCCTGTTTTGACTCTCCTAAATTATTTATATTCTATTATATATTTGTTTCAATATGCTTTTTACTTCTTCTATGCTTATTTTATATTTATCGTTTAAAACATATTTATATTGCATATTTTCAAATTCTTTTATTAATACATCATTAAATTCTAATTTAAAATAATTAAAATCTTTTATTTCAGTATTTTCATCAATTCCTCCAATTCTTACTTTTTCTTCTTGTCTTTTATATTCTATTAATTTTGCTAATTCTTCTTTATTTTCTAATAACTTTTGTATTTTGTCATTATTAAATAATATTGATATATCATATAAATGTTTTGATACATCCATATACATATTTCTAATATAATAAAACTCCACAGCAAATATTTTATCTATAAACATTCTTTCCAATTTTATTATTTCAAGTTCTATTTTTGAAACATCAAATTTTTCTTCTAAAATTTTCTTTTCATCATCACTTGCTAATTTATAAATTAATGGTTCTACAACATATTTTTCTGTTGGCTCACTTACAGTAAATGATGTTGACTCTACCTGAATTTTACCTGCTCTTTGCAATGGTATTTCATTATCTGCATATACAGAAGTATATTTATACATTCCTGTAACACTACATTTATTATCTATACACTCTTCTTTGATTAATTCTAATCCATCTATCTTATATCCTAAAGCAGATTCTTTTAGCCTTTTTTTATTTCTTGTATTAGATTCCTCAGGCACTACTTTTACTGTTAAATCTATATCTTCTGAAAATCTATTCATATTTTCCAATATTTTATAAACCGCAGTTCCACCTTTAAAGTAAGCTTTTAAATATTCTTGTTTCTTGGATAATTCTTTTAAAACGGCACAAACATAATAGTCTTTTTCTATTATGTCTACATCTACATTGGCTCTTTCTTTTATAATTTGTAAAAAATTCTTAAATTCCTTTTCTTTTAAATGTAAGTTCATAAACTCTCCTTATCTTGCTAATACAAATAGTTTATCTAATATTTTTCTGCTATTTGTTTCTCTTGCATATTTTATAATCGTTTCAAAATCTAAGTTATACTCCTGTATAATTTGGTATAAAATTTCATTAACATTTTCTACTTCGATATTAATATTATCTTTGTTTTCTAAAATATCTATAAATTGTAAATACTTATAATTTTCATTTGTAACCTTTATTTTTGGTTTTGTTATATATGTTCTTAATTTTTCATCATATTGTTTATGATATTTACATTCATTTGTAACTATTTCTGTAACATTAGGTACCTGTGTTGTAAGTCCAATTATATTAAATAATTTTGCACCTACAATATAACCTTTTATATTTCCATTTCTGTCTACTAAATATTTTAATTCTCTTAGTCTCTCAGTGTTTAATGGCACTTCTCCAAACATGCTAATTGCAGGTTTATAATATACCCCTTTATATTCTGCTTTTATAATTCCTTCATTTTTTAATCTGTTTAAAATAACATTTATATTTTTTAATACATTTTCTTTTTCGTCTTCTTTACATTTTTCAATAACATATTTTTTTATTTCTTCAATAAATATTGGCTCATCTTCTGGATATTGATCTATACATTCTAATACAGTTTTACAAATATTCATTATTTTTGCCTCCTTTTGTTATTTTGTTGTTTATTTTATTAATATTTTTATACTTTATAATAACATTATACAATTTTTTTATAATTTTGTCAAATATAAATTTTAGCAATGAAAAAAAGAGCCTGTTTTGGCTCTCCCTTTGGTCTTTTAATTATTAAAATATTTTTGAATTATCTCTTTTTTATCCATATTAATAAACATATTCTTATTTTCTTTTATTTCCTGAACTAATCCTGAACATGTTCTATTGGCTAAATCATATTGTTCTTGTGTTATTTCTTTATTTTGTAAAGCTTCTAATAGTTCATCTTCATCTTCTAATTGAATTGTTCCATCTCTATTATACCAAACATCTAGGTATAAATCATCATAATAAGGTATATTGTCTTTTACTCCGTTTTCAAGTGTCATATCAAAATAATATCCTATAACATTTGCTTCTTTAT
>CAKPLV010000063.1 GCA_934167735.1 uncultured Clostridia bacterium
TTTCTATGCTTCTCTTTTCCAATAGAACAAATATTGTTGTGCAATCCCTGCTAAATTTCCAAATTTGTCTTGTGCTATTTTTTCAATTTGTTTTTTATTTACTTTTGTTTCATCTTCATTTTTTATGTATAATTCATTCATAACTCTTCTAACCCAAACATCTATTGGAAATACTTCAAACCTTTTTAGTGTTGAAAATAATAAAATACAATCAGCAACTTTAGGTCCAACTCCAGATAATGTTAATAATTTATCTCTTACTTCCAATGTGTTAGAATTATTTTGCATTTCTTCTAGATCAACTTTTTTATCTAAAATCATATGTACTGTTTCATATAATCTTATATCTCTAAATCCTGCCCCAAGATCTCTATAATCTTGTATAGAAACATTTTCAAGTTGTTCTGGTGTAGGGAATGTATAATATTTTTCTCCATTCCATTCAATCATATTTCCATATTTTTTTGAAAGTTTTTCTATTATTCCTTTTATTCTTGGAATATTGTTATTTGCAGAAATTATATATGATATTATCATTTCCCACAAATCTTGATTTAGTATCCTTATTCCTTGACCATATTCAACACTTTTCTTTACATTTTCATCAATGTTTTTTAATTGTTCTTTTATTTTTTCATAATCTCTATTTAAGTCGAAATATTCTTCTACAACATCTTTTATGTTTCCATTACAAATGCCTTTAAATATTATTTCATCTTGTTCTTTTTTTACATTCATTACATTTCCTTTAAAAACACCTGTGTAGCTTCCATTTTCTTGTTTATTCCATCTAAAACATTGTCCACAGTCAAATATATCTGCTAATTCAAATGAATCTATTTTTTGTATTCTATATTCTTGTTCTTTCATTATTTTCACCTACTGAATATTATATTTTAAGACTGTCTATGTAGACAGTCTTGTTTTATTTTTCACATATTTTTGCATATCTTTTTAGTTTTTCATAAGCTAAATAGTTTATTGTTCCTGCTGGGAATTTACCATCTTTATCTCTTTTTCCAGCTGGTACTCCAGTTAAAACTTCTATTCCTTCTTCTATTGTAGATACTGCATATATATGGAATTGTTTGTTTTTAACAGCTTCAACAACTTCATCTGATAATTGAAGGTTGTTCACATTTTGTACTGGTATCATTACACCATGTGATCCATCTAATCCACGCATTTTACATATTTGGAAGAATCCTTCTATTTTTTCATTTACTCCTCCAATTGGTTGAATTTGTCCTTTTTGGTTTACTGAACCTGTTACTGCTATTGATTGATTAATTGGAATTTCAGATAAACTTGATAGTAATCCATATAGTTCTGTACTTGATGCACTATCTCCATCTACACCATTATATAATTGTTCAAAACATATACTTGCTGTTAAACAAAGTGGTATATCTTGTGCAAATAATTCTCCTAAATATCCTGAAAGGATATATACACCTTTTGAATGTGTTGATCCAGAAAGTTCTACTTCTCTTTCAATATTTACTATTCCACTTTTTCCTGTATATGTGTTTACTGTTATTTTTGCTGGTTTTCCAAATGTATAATCTCCTATTGTTAATACTGTAAGACCATTTAGTTCTCCTACCAAATATCCTGATGTATTTATTAATAATGTATTTTCTTTTATCATTTCTACATATTTTTCATCATATTTTTTTATTCTTTCTGTTCTTTCTGCTAATGCTTTATTAATAAAATCACTTGTGACTACTTTTGATTTTGATAGTCTTGCCCATGTACCTGCTTCTCCTATTATTTGAGCTAAGTCATTGAATCTTGTTGATATTTTTTCATTTTCTCCTGCAAGTCTTGAAGCATATTCTACCAATCTTGCCATTGCTGATTTATCAAGTTGTGGTAGTTCTACTTGTTCACAGAATGTATGAACAAATCTTGCTAATTTATTAACATTTTCTTCTGTTATTGGAGCAGTTTCTTCAAATTCTACTTTTATTTTAAATAATTTTCTGAAGTCTGAATCCATTGATAATAATGTATGATATATACTTGCACTTCCTATTAATATAACTTTTACATCTAACGGAATTGGCTCTGGTTTTAATGATATCATTGCCATAGAACTTCTTTGTTCTGCATATGAATTATCTATTGCAATTTGTTTTATTCTTAACGCTCTTTTTAATTCTTCATAACATATTCCATTTGCTAATAAGTCTTTTGCTTGGAATATTATATATCCTCCATTTGCCTTTTGTAATAATCCCGGTTTTAACATTGTAAAATCAGTTTTTAATGCACCATAATAATTTTCATATTCTAATTTTCCAAATAAATTGTGATATGTGTAGTTTGAGTCCATTATTACAGGGCAACCTTCCATATTACTATTATCTATAAATAAATTAACTCTATAATTTAAACAAGGATCTGGTCTTCTTTGAGATGGACCTTGTGGTGCTTGGTTTGCATTTGCTGTTTTATCTTCTTCAAGGAAATATGATACATTTTTTAATACATCTTGTTTTACATCATTTAAGAATTGATTTATTTTTTTATTTCTTTTGTATTTTGATTTTATATAATTGATATGTGCATTAACTGTTAATAAAGCAACATTTGATTGCCATTCTGAAACCTTTTTGTCAGATTGCCTTTCTATTTGCTTTATTTGACTTATTGCATCCATTATTTGTTGTTGAACTATAACAGATTTTGCTTCATATTCTTGTTTTATCTTATCTTCTAATTTATCAAATTCTTCTTCTTGTACTATTTTTCCATCTATTACAGGCATCATATAAATTCCATTTTGAGCAGATTTAACTTGGAAGCCATGTTTCATTGAGTCTTCATTTAATCTTGTCATTACAACTTCTCTTTTTTCTTCAAACTCTTTTTTTATAAGTGCTTTTTCTTTTTCAAAGTCATCTGCATTAAATGTTTTCTTTATATCTTTTTTTACTTCTTTTATGAATCCTTCCATATTGTCTTGGAATTCTTTTCCTTGGCCAGCTGGTAAAGATACAGCAATTGGCTCATTTGGATTTTGAAAATTATATATATAACACCAGTCATTTGGAACTTTTTTCTTGATTGCTATTTTATCTAATGAATTTTTTGCATACATTGTTTTTCCAACACCACTTGGGCCTTCTATGTATATGTTGTTTCCTTTAACATCAACATTAATTCCAAATTCAAATGCTTTTATTCCTCTTTCTTGACCAATTCCATCATTAATTGGCTCTAATTCTCCGGTTGTTTCAAAATGAAACATTTCTGGATCACATATCATTTTTAAGCTTTTATAGCTTAATTCGTTCTTTTCTTTCATTTCTTCCTCCGTATATTTTATTTTATCCTATTTTGTCTTTTTTATTTTATATTAGTTATCTCTTTTTGTAAAGTTTTTTCGACAACTTTTTTATTGAAATTTTTGGAATTATTGTACATTTTTTCACATAAAAAAGAGGCCTTTTACAAGTCCCCCTTTTTATTATTCAGCTTTTGTTGTTTTTTTAGCTGGTTTTGTTTCTTTTTCTACTACTTTAGCAGCCGTTTCTTTTGCTTCTGCATTTTCAGCAACTGGTTCTTCAGGTTTTACTTCTTTAGAAACTACTTCTGCAATTTCTTCTTTAACTGGTTCTTTTGATAAGTCTTCTTTAATAACGATTTCTTTATTTTCGATTCTTGCTCCAACCATTTCTTTAGTTTTAGAAGCTTTTCCTGTTCTTTCTCTTAAATAGTAAAGTTTAGCTCTTCTAGCTTTACCAACTCTAACTACTTCAACTTTTTCTACTAATGGTGAATGGATTAAAAATGTTTTTTCAACACCAACTCCATAAGATATTTTTCTTACTGTAAATGTTGCATTTACTCCTCCACCTTGTTTTTTTATTACAATACCTTCAAATACTTGGATTCTTTCTTTGTTTCCTTCTTTAATTCTAACATGTACTTTAACTGTATTACCAACTTTTATGTCAGGAATAGTGTTTTTTAATTGTTCATGTTCGATTGATTTTATGATATCCATTGTATTTACCTCCTTCTTTCTTTATGCAAGCGGTGCTTGGTTAGCACTTTACATCATTTTTTATTTTTTTTATATATTTTAAATCTTCGTCAGATAATTCAACACTTTCTAATAGTTCTGGTCTTTTAAAATATGTATTTTTTAAAGCTTCACATCTTCTCCATTTATTTATATTTTCATGATGGCCAGATATTAATATTTCTGGAACTCTTTCATCCTCAAATATTTCTGGTCTAGTATATTGTGGATATTCTAAAATTCCTTGTGAAAATGATTCTTCAGAAATTGATTCTTTATTTAAGACTCCATCTATATATCTACTAACTGAGTCTATTAAAACCATTGCTGGCAATTCTCCTCCTGTTAATACATAATCACCTATTGAAATTTCTTCATCAACTATTTTATCTAATACCCTTTGATCTATACCTTCATAATGTCCACATAATAAGATTAGATGTTTTTCTTTACTAAGTTCTTCAACTTTTTTCTGATTTAATACTTTTCCTTGTGGTGATAAATATATTACTTTTGCATCTTCTGATTGTATTGATTTATAAGCATCATATACAACATCTGCTTTCATAACCATTCCTGCACCACCACCATATGGAGTATCATCTACTTTTTTATGCTTGTCTTTAGAAAAATCTCTAATATTTATTAAATTAATATTTATTAGTTGTTTTTCTTCTGCTTTTCCTATTATACTCTGTTTTAACGACATAAACATTTCTGGAAAAAGTGTTAATACATCAAATTTCATATTTCCTCCATTATTTTAGTCCTGGTATTAAATGTACTATTATTCTATCATCTAGTTTTACTTCTTTTATTACTTCTTCAATTCCTGGTAATAAAATTTGTTTTCCTAGTTCATTTTTTACAACATATATGTCATTACTTCCTGTATTATATATATCTTCAACTTTTCCTAAAAATTCTTGTTCTTCAGTGTAAACATCTAGTCCAATCAAATCTGCTATGAAATACGTTCCTTCTTCTAATGGAATTGCTTCCTCTCTATCTATTTCAAGAAATGCATTTCTTAGCATTTCTGCATCTTCCATTGAGTTTACATTTTCAAGTTTTAGTAAAACCATATTTTTATGGTATCTTACATTTTCGATATTATATAATTTTTCTTCTTTCTTCGTTTTGACATATACTTTTTCAAGAGAATCAAATCTGTTTATATCATCTGTAAATGGTGTTACTTTAACTTCACCTTTTATACCAAATGTATTAACAATTTGACCAACCTCAAATCTTTTTTGCATATTTTTACTCCATTATCCAATAAATTCTACTGTAACTTTTTTATCATTTTTGTTTGCTACAGCTCTTATTACTGTTCTTATAGATTGTGCTATTTTACCTTGTCTACCGATTATTTTTCCCATATCTTCTTCAGCAACTTTGACTTCAAAGATTATGTTTTTTTCTCCGTCAACTTCTTTTATTTCAACAGCCTCTTGGTTGTCTACTAAATTTTTGACAATTGTTTCTAATATTTCTTTCATCTGACCCTCCAATTATGCTTTTTTGATTAACATTTTTACAGTGTCTGTTGGTTGAGCACCATTTTTCATCCATTTTTCTAGTTTTTCTTTGTCTAGAACAACTGTTGATGGTTCTGTCATTGGGTCATATGTTCCTATTTGTTCGATTATTTTTCCATCTCTTGGAGATTTTGAATCAGCAACTACTATATGATAGAATGGAGCTTTTTTCTTTCCTTCTCTTTGTAATCTTATTTTTACCATTATATTCACCTCCTGATTA
>CAKPLV010000064.1 GCA_934167735.1 uncultured Clostridia bacterium
TAGATGATGAAAAAAGTGTTTCAAAACAAGGTGAAAAAATATATGAAATTTTAATTTCAGATGATCCTGAAACAGAACTCGAGAAATATTATGATATAGCTCCAAACAGCTATTTAAAAGAATTTGCTGGTATATCATATTTAACACAAGAATTTGGTGATAGAAAAGAAGATGGCTCTTCTCTATATCTAAAAAATATTAATAATATTACACAAGAAATGCAAATTGAAATATTAAAAAGAGATAAATTAAACTATGTATTCCAAAGTTTAGCGATTATCTCAATTGCACCAGTATTATTACTAGAACCATTAAAAAGCTGGGCAGTTTCAAACTTTGCATTTACACAAAGTTTTTATAATGGAAAAGTAGGAATGATTGTACAGATATTAATTGTTTTATTAACAGTTGTATCATATATAATTACAAGAAAACTTAAAGATAATGGTGGTGTTCAGGTTGATATTGCAAGAAATGATCACCCATGGCAGGAAAAAGTTTATAATAATGCAATATTAAAAAGAATCGTCAATTGCTTCATACCTAAAAAAGGTACAAAAGATTATAGAAAAATGCAGAAATTATTAAAGGATTCTGCCTCAAAATCTAAGATGGAATGGGTATATATAAACAGAATTTGTTTAGCTGTTGTAACATTTATTACTACAATATTGTTAACAGCACAATTACATAGAATTGCAATTAATTATGTTTATACAGAGCCTACAACTGAAACAACAGTAATGGGAACACTTTCAGAAGAAAACCAAAGAAAAGCTGATGAATTAACAATTCAAGACAATTATTTCTTGGATATGTTTAAAGGTAAAGTTGATACAACACAAGCTGACATTGAAACAGCAATGAGAAAATCAAAATATTATACTGAAGAAGATGATGCGAAAACAATAAAGAAAGATGCAGCAAGAGTATTAGACAAACTTAAAGTTATAAATTCAGAAAATATGCAATGGTTTGAAGAATTATTAGCTATAATTTTGGCATTAGTAGCATATATGGCTCCAGTTTGGTTAATGATGTTTCAGAAAAAGATGAGAGAAATGGAAATGGAAAATGAGGTAATGCAATTCCAGACAATCATAGTAATGTTAATGAAAATCGAAAGAGTTAATGTTGAGATGATACTAGAATGGCTTGAAAGATATGCAAACATCTTTAAAGAACCTGTTGCAAGATGTGTAAACAACTATGAAGCAGGTGCATGGGAAGCATTAGAAGAATTAAAAAATTCTGTAACACATCAAGATATGATAAGAATAGTAGAAAGTTTACAAGCAGCTGTAGAAAAAATACCTATTAGAGAAGCTTTTGACGAGTTAGATGCTGATAGAGATTATCACCAAGAAAAGAGAAAAGATGCTAATGAAAGATTAATATCAAGAAAAGGTATGATTGGTAAAGGAATTGGTTTTGCTCCAATGGTATGTATGTTTGTAGGATATTTAATTGTTCCATTAGTTGTAATAGGTTTAACAAGTATGTCAGACACATTCACACAATTAGGTGCATAATGGAGGAATAAATGGAAAATGTATCAAAAGCATTGCTTATAGCAGCAGGAATAATGTTATCAGTAATGATATTATCTCTATTATTTATAGGATATAATCAAATATCTGCATATTATGGAGATAAATCAAAAATAACTCAAGCACAACAATTATCTGAATTTAATAGTTCATTTGAAAATTATAATAGAAAAAATGTTAGAGGTAGCGACTTGCTATCTCTAATAAATAAAGTTATTGATTATAACGAAAGAGAAGTATATCCTACAGGAAAAGGATATGAGAGAATGATAATTACAATAAATTTGGGAAGTAGTTCAATAATAAGTCAACTTAAATATAATAATACAACAGGAACAAATTTATTTACACAGACGGTTATAAGTAATTCTGTTTCAAACTCTAATGCAACTGTTAGTGTATATCAAAATGCAGATAAAGGAGTAAAAGCAATTGCAGGTGCAGAACAAAAAGCCATTGAAATAGGTCAAAATGCTGGTTTATCATTAGATTCTGAAAAATTGCAAAAACTTACTTCAAATATTTCTAATATAATGGATGATACTAATGTTAAAAGAAATTTAATATTTAGAAATGTTTTAAAAAGAGACGATTTAAATACAACAGAATTACAAGCAATAAAAAATAGTACATGCACATATTATCAATATATGCAATTTAAAAGAGCTTATTTTAATTGTACAAATTTTGAATATGATGAAAACACAGGAAGAGTTTGTAAAATTGAATATGAAATTTCAGTCAAAGATGGGTTAGTACAATTCAATTAAAAGTTTCTTGAAAGGAATGTAAAATGGAGAATGCAACAAAAGCCTTATTTATTGCGGCTGGTGTCATGATGGCAATTATGATATTATCCATGGCATCTTACTTATATATAAATCTTGGATCATATGTTAATGAATCACATCAGCAAATGCAAATAACATCAAATAGTAAATTTAACCAAAGATATTTAAAATACATAAATATGACTGAGGATAGTTCAGGTGATGTTACAATAAATGGTAAAAAATACAAAACAGATTTTAAACTTACAATACAAGATGTTATTACAGTTGCAAACTTAGCATATGAAAACAATAGAGAACATGGTAACGAAAATGCTAGTGGTTCAGATATTAATGAAAATTCATTATATGTTGGTGTTAATGTAAAAATAAATGGGGTAACTCAAGTAAATGATATTCAAAAAGGAATAAATGACAATAATTCAGGTGCAAATAAATATTTAGATATGGACATAAATCCTACTGATGGTTCAAGAGGATCATATAATTATAAATGTACAAATGTTGATGTAGAAATAAGTTCTGTAACAGGACAAGTTTATAGAATTACATTTCATTAAAAATTAAAGTAAATGAGGAAAAATATATGAAAAAAATCTTGATATTTTTAGCGATTATTATTATAATTGTAAGTGTAGTGGGAGTACAATATTATTCATACAAAAGAGACTATAATGCAATACAAAAAGAAAATTATGAATATGAAAAATATAAAGACTCAGAAGTATATGGGCTAGATATTGGAACACTTATTAACAAGGCAACAAATCAAAACGAAAAAAATAATATTGAAAAAGATGAAAATGGAATGTACAAGCAAAATGATGAAAATTCAATAGAATTGGAAATCTATATAAAAGATAATGATACAACATATAAAATGGAAACATTTTATAAAAGTGGTACAGAATTATTTATTCAATATTATGGAAATATACAATTCAAATGTTCAAAAATAGAGTATCATAATAAAACAGGAAAAATAAGTTACATGTATTTTGAACAGATTTAAATTATGTTATTATAGTTCGGTAAAATATTATCGAAAAAATCATATAAACAAAAGTTAAAAGGAGGGAAATACATATGGAGAACGCAACAAAAGCATTATTGATTGCTGCAGCTGTATTAGTAGCTATCTTAATTATATCATTAGGATTAGTAGTTTATAACATGTCTGCACAAACAGTACAAAGTGTTGACTTAAGCCAACAAGAAGTTCAAGCACAAAATGAACAATTTGAAAGATATCTTGGAGATAACCAAAGAGGAAACCAAGTAAATGCAATGTTAAGTCAAGTATTAACAAATAATACAACACAAACAGATGCTGGTAGAAAAGTTACAGTATACTGGGGAGCTGATAGTAGTTCAGTATATTTAGCTTCATCTTCAACATCAAGTGCTAAAAAAGTAGACACAGGAAAAACATATACAGTTAAAGAAGATAGAGATGCTAAAACTGGTTTAATAATGGGAATTCATATAGTACAAAACTAATTTAAATATTATATTGTAGAAAGGAGATATACGATGGAGAACGCAACAGAAGCAATGAAAATGGCATTTGGATTCATTATGTTTGTGTTAGCATTAACACTAAGTATATCTTCTTTTTCACAAGCAAGAAGTGCCGTTGAATCAATAACAACAATGAAAGATAGGGAAACACAATATACATATGTATCGCCATCATCAGATTCAAGTAGAGTTGTTGGAGTTGAAACAATTGTACCAACAATGTACAAAGCATATAAAGAAAACTTTAGAGTTGTATTTTATGATGGAAGAGCTGATGCAAATAATTATCAAAATTCACCAATATATTTATATACATATATAGATCCAAACGGAAATCAAACTAGAATTAATTATATAGATCTAGAGGAAGAAATTTTACCAGGAGCATCAGAAGCAATTAGTCATTTAAATCAATTACTTGACGCTCAAGCTAATAGTAGCAGTAGATATAGAAAACAATTTGATCTTCATCCAGAGGGATTATATAAATATTTAGAAGGAAAAAAGTTTAAAGAACTTCTAGGAGAATATTATCAAGAAGATAAGAAAGAGCTAGATGCTGGAGGAACTGTTAATACAGAAATAAATAATGTAAATAAAACCAAAAAAAGAATTATAACATATGTTTTAATAAATTAAGGAGGAAAAAATGGAAGATACGCCTGTAACAATAATAGGTATAGTTATAGCTTCAATATTAATGTTTGTAATTCCATTAGTCACAATTGCTGATAGAAATGATGATATATCACAATTAACAATACAAACTGCAACCTCAAAATTTGTTGATAATGTTGTTAAAAAAGGAAAATTAACAGATGAGGATTATCAAAATTATTTATTAGAAATTGCTTCATCTGGAAACACATATGAAGCAGATTTAGAAATTCAAATATTAGATGAAAATCCAGCAAAGAAAACTACAGATGCAACAAGTTCAATAGGAACAAATGCATATTATTCTATTTATACAAGTCAAATAGAAGACAAATTGCAAAAAGATAAAAGAGAAACAGGAATAGGTCAAATAATATTAAAAGAAGGAGACATCATATCTGTAACAGCTAAAAATTCAAGTAAAACTGTTTCACAAACTTTAAAAAATATTTATTATACAATATCAGGTGACGAATTGCATATTATATATGCAAGTGGAACTGGTACAATAGCTATAAATGGAGCTACATAGAAAAAATGATTATACAAAGCTGTAATCATTTTATTTTTTATAGGAGAAAAGAATGAGCATAATATATATATTGACAGTAATTTTTTTGTTTGCAAGTCATTTATTAATATATAAAAATGAAAAAAAAGAAAATTTTTTAAAAAGTTTAACAATAAGTATAATGACATTTATGTGTTATAATATATTGGTTTGTTTACTAATGTCATTAATAAAGGTAAAATCAACATTAATAACATATTCAATATTTAATACAATAATTGCAATTATTCAAAGTATAAAAATATATAAAGATAAAAAAATACAGAAATATTTTATAAACAAAATTGATATTTTAGTTGTTTTATTTATATTCTGTATTGCATTTATCGTATTTTATAATAGATATGGAATACCAATCAATATAAAAAATGACATAACAGATGCAAGTGTGCATTATTATGTTGCAGATGAATTTTATAATACATCAATGTTATTATATAATAATAATTCAGATATTTTTAATATATGGAAAGTAGACTTTTTTATGCCAGCAGCATATGTAAACACAGGAATTGTATTTAAAATCTTTTCAAATATATTTAGTGAAACATTTTTCTGTGAATTATATATTATATTTGATATGTTAATGTGGTGTTTGTCAGGAATATTATTTTATGCTCTACTAAGT
>CAKPLV010000065.1 GCA_934167735.1 uncultured Clostridia bacterium
GAAAAAATCATTAAAATTTTGTGAAAACGGAAACACAGAAATAGTATTGTGTAAAAGTCAGTCAAGATTTTCGAGAAATATGGAAATGATTGAAAAATACTTACATAATGAATTTATAAATTGGAATATAAGATTTGTAGGATTGGTTGATAGTACAGATACATTAATTGTTGGAAATAAAAAAACTAGACAAATAAATGGTCTTGTAAATGAATGGCAGGTTGAAGATCAATCAATAAATATAAGAGCTATATTAAAAAATAAACAATCAAATGGATTATTTACTGGTTCATTTGCACCTTATGGATATTTAAAAGATCCAAAAGACAAATATCATCTAATTATAGATGAAGAATCTGCTGAGATTGTAAGAGAAATTTTTAAAAAATATGCTAATGGACAGGGTGCTACTCATATATGTGCATATTTAAATCAAAAGAAAATTCCTATTCCGAGTATATATAAATATCAAAAATATCAAAAATATAATTGCTCCAAAATTGATTATAATAAAATATCTTCAGGAGAATATATTTGGAGAACAAATACAATATATAATATATTAAAAAATGAAGTTTATATAGGAACTTTAATTCAACATAAAAATGAAGGAATAAGTTATAAAAACAGAAAACAAAGGAGAGTTCCAAAAGATAAAAGAATTGTTGTGCCACATTGCCATAAGGCTATAATAGATAAGGAAATTTGGAACATAGTAAGTAAAAGATTTTCAAAATATAAGGAAAGAATAAAATCTTGTGATGGTGGAAAAATAAATTTATTTTCTGGAAAAATAAGATGTAATTGTTGTGGACATATTTTTTATAGAGATTCAAAGAAAATTAAAGAAAAAGAATATGCATATTGGGTTTGTGGAAATAAATATGAAACTGCAAAAGTCTTGTGTGATAATAAAGCTATAAATGAAAAAGATATATATGAAATTGTGATTAACTCTATAAATAATCAAATAGAAAAGTATTATGATAAAACAATTATAGAGGAAAAATATTTTAAACAACGAACACCTAATAAAGATAAAAAGAAAGAATTACTAAACGAAAAAGAAAAATTGGAAAAAAACATTAATAAAAGTAAAAATGTGATTACATTATTATATGAGGATAGAGTAAATAAAATAATAAACGAAGAGGAATTTTTAATGCTAAAAAATAGAACTGAAGCCAATATGAACATTTCAAAAGAAAGGATAAAACAAATAGAAAAAAAGTTAAAAATAGATAAAAATGAAAAAATAGAGCTTGAAGACATTATAAGAAAACATACTAAAATAAAGAAATTAGATAGATTTATAATAGATGAATTTGTTCATCAAATAAATATTGGTGAGTATGATCCAAAAACAAATACAAGACAAATTATAATTGAATGGAATTTCGGTATAAATTGTTCCACCACATGATGGCATGATAAAAAATGGATCTGGATATAGAGATGTGTTAAATTACAGAAATTCAAAATATTTTATAAAAACAGTTAAAGAAGCGAGGAGATATGATGATAAAAATGGAAAAAAACTAGTTATTTTTGCAGGAGCTTGCCAAAGTTATTTTGAAGCACTTATGGAAGCAGGTGCAAATTTTGCATCATCTCCTGCAAGAATACTAATAGATTTTTTAGATCCTTTAATTGTTGCAAAAAATATTGCAATTACAGACAAAAATAAATATGTAACAATTGATGATTTTGTAAATGAATTAAGAGATGGAAAAAAGGGAATAAATGGAATTGGGGCAAGAGGAAAAAGAAATGTAATATTTTTGTAATATAAATGTAATAAAAATGTAAAATAAGACTTAAAGTGCTTGAAATAAGCAAGGTTACAAGAAAATACAAAATAACTCATACTTTGACAAAATCACCTACAGATGATATACTCAAAACATCATAAGTAAAGTAGGTGATTTAATGATTTGTAAGACTGATATATCAAACCTAAAAACAGATATTTACGATAAAATTGGTCAAAAAATAATTGTTAAAGGCTCTTTAGGAAGAAGCAAAGAATTTGAAAAAGAAGGTACAATAGAAAAAGCATATTCTAATATATTTGTAGTTAAATATGAAGAAAACGAAAGAACAGCATCATATACATATACAGATTTGCTTACAAGAACAGTAGAAGTAGATGTATTTAATGGAGAAACATATAGTCCATTACTACCTCCACTAATGGTAAGAAGTAAGAGAAAAACAAGAGTTAAAGAACAACTAATGTAGGTTGTTCTTTTTTTGCTTCAAAAACATTGAAAAAAAGAGTTAAATGGTATATATTAATTAAAGAGATAGGAGGGGATAATATGACAATAAGACAAGCATTAAATAAAGGAATGATAATTTTAAAAAGTAATAATGTAGATAGTCCAAAATTAAAAGCGAGGCTATTATTGCAATATATATTAAATCAACCAAGACAATATTTAATTGTATATGATGATAAAGAAATTTCCAAAAAAGAACAATGGGAATATTTTGTTGATATTGAAAAATTAACAAATGGAATCCCATTACAACATATTACACATAGACAAGAATTTATGAAAATGGATTTCTATGTTGACAAAAATGTATTAATCCCCAGACCAGATACAGAAATACTTGTTGAAGAAACAATAAGAATAGCAAGTAAAATAAAAAATCCAGTTATACTAGATTTATGTACAGGAAGTGGAGCAATAGGAATATCAATTGCCAAAAATATACCAGATGCAAAAATATATGCTATAGATATAAGTACCAAAGCATTAGAAATAGCAGAAAAAAATGCAAAAAAATTAGGAACAATAAAACAAATGAATTTTATAGAATCAAATTTATTTGAAAAAATAAAAAACAAAAAATTTGATATAATAGTTTCAAATCCTCCATACATAAAGAAAAATGATATAAATTACTTAAGTAAAGAAGTTCAAGAAGAGCCAGAAATAGCATTAGATGGTGGAAATGATGGACTTGAATTTTATCGAAAAATAATAAAAGAAGCTCCGAATTATTTGAAATTAGGAAGTTACTTATGTTTAGAAATTGGATATGATCAAAAACAAGAAGTATTTGATATTTTTAAAAATTATAAAACTTATAGTGATATATATTCAAAAAAAGATTTGTATGGTAATGATAGAATTATTATAGCTAGACTAGACATATAAAAGAGGTGAAAAAATGTCATTTGCAAAAGAACTTAAAGAAGAATTGAGCAGAACTGAAAATTTGTCAAATAAAAAGGCTGTAAAATATGAACTAAAAGGCTATCTAATAAGTAGTAATATAAATTATGAAGATGGCAAAATAAGATTTAACACAATTAATGAATATAATATAAATAGATTTTCAAGATTATTAAGTAATATGAATATAAATGAATATGATATAAGTATTCAAGGAAAATTATATATAATTTCATGTAAAGCTAAAAGATTAGAAGAAGCACAAATAAATGATATAGAACTAAAAGAAATAAATTCAGATGAAATAAAATGGTTGATTAGAGGAATATACTTAGGAAGTGGATCGATAAATAATCCGGAAAACACATATCATTTAGAAATGGGAATAAAAAATAAAGAAGATGCTCAAGCAATAGTAGAGTTATTAAAAATGTTTGATATAAAATCAAATATAATAAATAAGAAAAATGATTATATTATTTATTTAAAAGATGGTGAAGATATTTCAAAAATATTAGCATTAATTGGTGCAAATAAATCAGTATTAAAATTTGAAGAAATACGCGTACAACGTGAAATGAACAATAAAATTAATAGAATAGTTAATTGTGAAACTGCAAATTTAAACAAAACAATAAATGCTTCAATTGAGCAAATAGAAGCAATAAAGAAAATAAAGAAAAACAAAAAGTTTGATAAATTAAGTGAAAATTTAAAAGAAGTTGCGGAATTGAGATTAAAAAATCCTAATGCAAATTTAACAGAATTAGGACAAATGTTAAAAAATCCTGTTGGAAAATCAGGAGTTAATTATAGATTAAAAAAGATAATGGAGATAGCAGATGAAAAATAAAGAAATAGGAATATACATACATATTCCGTTTTGTAAAAAGAAGTGTAATTATTGTGATTTTGTTTCATATTGCAATAAAACAGATCTTATTGAAAAATATATAAAAGCAATTTTAAAAGAGATTGAATTGCAACAAATAAATTCTGAAATAACTACTATTTATATTGGTGGTGGAACACCATCATATATAGATAGTAGTTATATAGTTCAAATTATAAATCAAATAAAGAAAAAAGGGAATATAGAAAATGCTGAAATAACTATAGAAGTGAATCCAGGAACAGTTACAAAGGAAAAACTTGAAACATATAGAAAATGTGGAATAAATAGATTAAGTATAGGATTACAAACATCAAATGATCAATTATTAAAACAAATTGGAAGAATACATAATTTTCAAGAATTCTTAGAAACATACGAAATGGCTAGAAGTGTTGGATTTACAAATATAAATGTAGATTTAATGTTGGGATTACCAAAACAAAGAATACAGGATTTAAAAGATAGCTTAGAAACAGTAATAAAACTTAATCCAGAACACATTTCAGTGTATTCTTTAATTGTAGAAGAAAATACACCAATTGCCCAACAATTAGATGAAGGAAAAATAGAATTACCAGATGAAGATACAGAAAGAAATATGTATTGGTATGTAAAAAATACATTAGAACTTAATGGATATGCACATTATGAAATATCAAACTTTTCAAAAAAAGGTTTTGAGTCAAAACATAATATGAATTGCTGGAATCAAAAAGAATATATAGGGTTTGGATGTGCTGCACATTCATATAAAGATATAACGAGATATTCAAATACAGAGAATTTAGAAGAATATATAGAAAACATAGAAACAAATCATATAGAAAGAAATAGGACAATAAATGAAATTCAAAATGAAGAAGATAGAAAAAAAGAATATATGTTATTAAATTTAAGAAAAATTGAAGGAGTCAGAATAAGCGAATTCAAAAATAAATTTAGAGACAATCCTATTTATTTATATAGGAAAGAGTTAGATAAATTAGTAAAAGAAAACTTAATAATAGTAAATGAAGATCAAATAAAACTTACAAATAAAGGCTTAGATCTTGCTAATATTGTATGGGAAGAATTTATATAAAAAAATTAGCAAAAACTATTGACAAGTGCTAAAAAATATTGTAATATAATATACGAAGTTAGCAAACAATAAAAGAGAGTGCTAAAAAGGAGGCAAGAAAATTGCTAGAAGATAGAAAAAAAAGAGTATTGCAGGCAATTGTTGAAGAATATATAAAAACAGCAGAACCGGTAAGCTCAAATGCAATAATGAATTTAGATGGATTAGAATGTAGTAGTGCTACAATTAGAAATGAAATGGCAGAACTAGAAAAAATGGGTTATTTAGAAAAACCACATACATCTGCTGGAAGGGTACCATCTGCAAAGGGATATAGATTTTATGTAGATGAATTATTGCAAGAAGATAAAATATCAGTAGAAGAAATAAAATATATAAGTGATAAATTAGAAACAAAAGTAAATGAATTAGAAGACATTACAAAAATCGCCTCAAGTACAATATCAGAAATAACTCATTATACTACAGTAGCAATAGGACCAAGTTCAGATG
>CAKPLV010000066.1 GCA_934167735.1 uncultured Clostridia bacterium
ATCTAAGTGCATATGAGGGAAAATGTACACATCCAGTAAAATAAAGAAATAAATGCAGAGAGTTAAAATCTCTGCATTATCATTTACATAATCTATGAAATAAAAAATGAAAAAAGCTTGACTTTTAAATACAAATATGATATAAAAATTAAGTAATTGGCCCGTTGGTCAAGCGGCTAAGACGCCACCCTCTCAAGGTGGAATCATGGGTTCGATTCCCGTACGGGTCACCAAAACTAAATAAAAAATGTAGTAAAAAAGGGAGTAGTTTTTTATTGTTAATCAACAGTCGCGGTTAAAAAACCTGGTTAACAAGCTTTATAAAAAGTAAACGAGACTTTTGAAGAAAATAATGTAGTAACATATAAATTCTTTAAAGGTCTTTTTTTGTATTTTACTGCAAATTTAGTTAGCAGATCTTATTATAGGAAGGAAGATGCAAAATGGAGAAAAAATGGTTTAATAAGGCCATAAAGGAAGTTGAAAATGAATTACAAACAGATTTAAATAGAGGCTTAAATCAAAAGCAAGTTCAAGAAAAGAGACAAAAATATGGATTAAACGAATTACAAGGAAAGAAAAAAGAATCAATATTAAAAAAGTTTCTAGCACAATTTCAAGACTTTTCAATAATTGTATTAATCATAGCAGCAGTTGTATCAGGAGTAGTAGGAGTATCGCAAGGAGAAGGATTTACAGATACAATAATAATATTAATAGTTGTATTACTAAATGCGATTATAGGAGTAGTTCAAGAAAGTAAAGCAGAAAAATCGCTAGAAGCATTAAAAAAATTAAGTGAACATGCATCAAAGGTAATAAGAGATGGAAAAGAACAAGTAATACCATCAAGAGAATTAGTACCAGGAGATCTTGTTATAATAGAAACAGGAGATTATATTTCATCAGATTTAAGAGTAATAGAAGCCGTTAATTTAAAATCACAAGAATCTGCATTAACAGGTGAATCTGTTCCAGTAGAAAAGAAAGTAGAAGAAATAAAAGAAAGTGAAGTAAGCCTTGGGGATAGAAAAAATATGTTGTTTTCATCAAGCTTAATAACATATGGTAGAGGAAAAGCAATAGTTGTCGAAACTGGAATGAATACTGAAGTTGGAAAAATTGCAGACATGATAAATGAAACAGAAAAACAAGAAACACCATTACAAATAAGATTAAACAGTTTAGGAAAAACACTAGGAATAGCAGCATTAACAATATGTTTCTTTATATTTGTTATAGGATTATTACAAGGAAAAGAAATCATTAGTATGTTTATGACAGCTGTTTCACTTGCTGTTGCAGTAATACCAGAAGGACTTGTAGCTGTATCTACAATAGTATTAGCAATAGGTGTTCAAAAAATGGTAAAAAAGAATGCAATTGTAAAAAAACTACCTGCAGTAGAAACACTTGGAAGTAGCACTGTTATATGTTCAGATAAAACAGGAACACTAACTCAAAATAAAATGACTGTTGAAAAGATATTCTGTAATGATGAAATTTCAAGTATAGATAGAGTAGAAACAAACAGTGATTTTGAAAAATTAATATATGATTGTATGTTATGTAATGATGCAAGAGTTATAGAAAATGGAGAAATAGCAGGAGATCCAACAGAAACAGCGCTTATAGATTTGGCGTTAAAACTTGATTATACGCAATCAATAATAAGAGAAAATACAAGGGTAGAAGAAGTTCCATTTGATTCAAACAGAAAATTAATGACAACAGTAAATAAAATAAATGATAAATATATTGTTTATACAAAAGGTGGATTAGATGAATTATTACAAAGATGTAATTCATATTTATATAAAGGCGAAAAAAGAACAAATCTAGGACAATATTCAAGTTGGATAAGAAAAAATAATGAAGACATGGCAAAAGAGGCATTAAGAGTTTTAGCATTTGCATATAAAGAAATTGATCATATTCCATCAAAAGAAGAAATGAAAACAATAGAAAATGATTTAACATTTATAGGAATGGTTGGAATGATAGATCCACCAAGAGAAGAAGCTAAAAAAGCAGTAGAAAAATGTAAACATGCAGGAATAAAAACTGTAATGATTACAGGAGATCATAAAATTACAGCTGTAGCAATTGCAAAGAAATTAGGAATATTGGAAAATGATGATGAAGCATTAACAGGAATAGAATTAGATAAAATGTCAAATGAAGATTTGATAAAAAATGTTAGAAAATATTCTGTATATGCGAGAGTATCACCAGAACATAAAGTACGTATAGTTAAAGCATGGCAAGCAAATGGAGAAGTTGTAGCAATGACAGGTGATGGTGTAAATGATAGTCCTGCATTAAAAACTGCAGATATTGGTTGTGCAATGGGAAAAGTCGGAACAGAAGTAGCAAAAGAAGCTGCAGATGTTATATTAACAGATGATAATTTTGCAACAATAGTTTCAGCAGTTGAAGAAGGAAGAAGAATATATGATAATATCTTAAAAGTAATTCAATTCTTAATATCATGTAATGTTGGAGAAGTAATTGTATTATTATTAGCAACTTTATTTGCACCAACAATAGCAAAAGTATTTGGAATTACAGATTTAGCAATGGTACAAGTTTTACTACCAATACATATATTATGGATAAATCTTGTAACAGACACATTTCCAGCATTAGCATTAGCATTTGATCCAGCTAATAAAGACATTATGAACAGGAAACCTATAAAGAAAAATGAAGGAATTTTTACTAAAGGTAGAACATTTAGAATAATTTATCAAGGAATAATGATAGGACTACTTACACTTGCAGCATTTTTAATAGGAATAGGAAGTACAAATAAAGCAATAGATGGATTAACACTTCAAGAAACAAAAATTGAAGTAGGACAAACAATGGCATTTGCAGTTTTAGCATTTTCAGAATTAGTGCATGTATTTAATATAAGAGATAACAAAAACTCTATATTTAAAACAGGTGTATTAGGAAATAATGTATTATTATTAGCTGTATTTGCATCAGCTATGCTTATGGGGATAATTTTGATAATTCCAGAATTAAGACAAGTATTTAGTATACCATTATTACCAACTGAAAATATATTAGAAACAATAGGATTAATACTTGCACCAATTGTTGTAGTTGAAATTATGAAATTATTTAAAATAAATACAACAAAAGATGAATAAATCAAAAGAGGTCTGTTATAAGACCTCTTTTAACAATTTGAAATAATTTTTTCGATATTTCCGATACAATATAAAGGGATATTAGTTAGCCATTTATCACAAAATCAAACGACTTTTATGAAAAACTTACACATTTTTCAAATGACTTTTTGAAAATATAAAGATTAAAATAGTTGTTTAACAATTTTTTGTTTCATCATCAGAAGAACTTTCGCAAATTTCTGGAGGTTCTTTAAAACTTAAATACCAGCTAATACCGTTTTGATTTTCATTAATATATTTTTGTCTTTCAAGTAACTCATTAAATGTTTGTGGGGGAGAAACAATCACAGGTTGACCAGGCATCCAATTAGCAGCAGTAGAACCCTGACTACAATCAGCCATTTGTAAAGCTTGAACAGTCCTTAAAATTTCAGGAATAAATCTTCCAACATTCAATGGATAGACTAATATAACTCTTACAATTCCTTTATCATCTATTATAAAAACATTTCTAACAGTTTTTGTAGTGCTGATATCACTTGCAATCATACCATATTGTCTTGCAATACTTCCATTTCTATCTGAAATTATTGGAAAAGGCAAAACAATTCCTGTCATACAGTAAATATCTCGCATCCATGCTAAATGAGATGGATTGCTATCAATACTCAATCCTAAAAGTTCTGTATTAATCTGTTGAAAATATTTATGTGCTCGAGCAAAAGCAATCATTTCAGTTGTACATACTGGGGTAAAATCACCAGGATGTGAAAAGAAAACCAACCATTTTCCCTTATAATCATTTAAAGAAACTGGTCCATATGTAGAATCACCATTAAATTCAGGTGCATGTTGACCAATTTTAACATTGCCATTCATCATTAATTCATAATCCATAAAAACTCCTTTCAGAAATATAATATGTATAAACAATTCAAAATGACAACACTCATGTTGACATAATAAGATTAAGGTGATATAATTTTGTGGAATCTTTGTAAGGAAAGGAAATTATAACTATAGTTTCAACAATCATTTTATATTTATAAAAGGAGGATTATTATGGCTGACTACAAGTGGTTGAGAACTAATGAAGGTAAAGTTGAACTTCGGAAAGAAAATTTTTCACCTATTATTCATTTTGAGGTAAAAGAACTTGATCCACTGGTAGAAAAAAAGCTTCAGGAAAAAGGAGTAACGATCATTGCTAAAAAAGAGGAACTTAGCGATATGTACTGGTATGAATTAAAAACTGAAGAAGAGAATAAAGTATCAATCACAGCACCATTATATATATTCAAAGAAGAAACTGCCAAATATGTTAAGGTTTCAAAGTCATATACAGCTGAAACAGAAGATCCAGCAGAATATGATTTAACAAAAGAAACATATGAAAGATGTTGTGAAGAGGTTAAAAAAGAACAGACTGAAATTTTCCAAAAGATGTTTGAAGAGAAAACTCTAGATACTATTACGGCTGTTATTACGGTTTCACGAGAAAACAATGATGATCCTAAATGTTTTTGGGAGAAGTATGTTCCGGCAGAATATGTCAGAGTGTGCAGAATTAATATTCCAAAAGTCACAGGAAAATATGAAGTTGTTTTCATGAGAAAGTTTAACGCATATGGAAATACAGTGACGGTTAAACTGCCGAGATACTGTAGAGCAAAAGCTGTTGGAAGACGTGGAGAAAATATCAGAAGAGTTGAAAAAATCATCAACTCAAAATTAATAATTGTAAAATGATAAAAAACGAGGGAGCCATCTGACTCCCTCCAATTTTTGAAATGAACTGAAAAGCCTTGTCAATACAGGAAAAATATAGTATAATATAAAAAGAGTAAAAGGAGAGATAGAAATGGATAGAATAAAAACTTTCGCAAAATATGCAATTTGGATAATATTATTTTGGATTTTTTCAGATATATTAATAAATGTAGGAATAAATACAACATATAAAGATGTTCAAGCAAAAGAAGCAATTCCACAAGGCATAGAAATACAACAAATGCAAGCTACTAAAGTAAATGGTAGAATGAGAATAGCTGTTAGAGATCAAAGCCTAAGTGGAAAATATTTGAAAATTAGTTTATATTCTGATATTGGAAACGAATTAGGAGTAGAATATCTAGAAATAGGTGATTTAAAAGAAAATGAAATAAAAAGCATAGAGAAATATTTCAAAATAGTAGATGTAAAATCATATGAAGTTTCAGTTGTAGATGAAAAAGGCGAGAGCTCAGAAGGTTTTATGGATACAGCAATGTCTGCAATAACAATAATAATGACAGTGTTAAAAATATTAGCTCTATAATGTAAAAAGTACTTTTTGCAATTATTGTTGAAAGTACTTTTTCCTTTTTTTGGAAATTTTTGAAAAACGGTTGACAAAAATGTCAAATATTGTATAATGAAATCAATAAGAAAA
>CAKPLV010000067.1 GCA_934167735.1 uncultured Clostridia bacterium
ATGCACCAGCAAGCATTGATAATAATGTTTCTCTTGATGGTAATTTTGCTAAAGTTATTATTTCTTCAGCTGTCATTACTTTTCCTTCAATAACTCCACCTTTGATTTTGTAAAAATCATGTGATTTACTATATTCATATATTGCTTTAGCAGTATCTAAGTAGTCATCATTGTTCATAACAACAGCTGTAGGACCAACTAATAAATCTTCAAGTCCTTCTATTCCTGCTTCTGCAAATGCTCTTTTTGTTATATTATTTTTTATAACTTTGTATTCTGAATTTGTTTTTCTTAATTCAGCTCTTAATTCTGTTACATCTGCAACATCAATTCCTCTGTAATCTGTTAAAAGTACTATTTTAGCTTCTTTCATTCTGTTAGCTAATTTTGTAACTTCTTCTTTCTTTTGGTTAAGTATTTTTTCACTTGCCATTTTTTTCACCTCCTGATTGATTTTTTTATTTGAAAATTAAAAACAATCTTTATCCTCCGAGGCATAAAGATTGCGTTATAATCTCATACCTCGGTAGGGCTTATATGCCTACTGTCTTAGGTTGTTATATATATCTATTTTTGGTTAATATAAAGTCCAGGTCCCATTGTTGTTGATATAGATACACTCTTGATGTATTGTCCTTTTGCTGCTGCTGGTTTAGCTTTGATTATTGCATTGATTATTGTATCATAGTTCTCAGCTAATTTATCAGCACCAAATGAAACTTTACCAAATCCAAGGTGAATAATGTTTGTTTTATCTAATCTATATTCAACTTTTCCTGATTTAATTTCTTTTATTGCTTTTGTTACATCCATTGTAACTGTTCCAGATTTAGGGTTTGGCATTAATCCTTTTGGTCCTAATACTTTACCTAATCTTCCTACAACACCCATCATGTCTGGTGTTGCAACTACAACATCATAATCAAACCAGTTTTCATTTTGTATTTTTGGTATTAATTCTTCTGCTCCAACAAAGTCTGCTCCAGCTTTTTCAGCTTCATCAGCTTTTGGTCCTTTTGCAAATACAAGAACTTTTTGTGTTTTACCTGTTCCATTTGGTAATACAACTGTTCCTCTAACTTGTTGATCAGCATGTTTTGAATCTACACCTAATTTTACATGTAATTCAACTGTTTGATCGAATTTTGTTTTTGGCATTTTTTCTATAATATCTAATGCTTCTTTTATGTCATATTCTTTTGCAGAATCAACTAATTTTAAACTTTCTGCATATCTTTTTGATAATTTCATTATAATCCTCCTTTGGTTCTAACGAGATTTACTCTCCCAATATTTTTTATTTATTAATCTACAACTACAACTCCCATTGATCTTGCAGTTCCTTCTACCATGCTCATTGCTGTTTCTAATGATGCAGCATTTAAGTCTGGCATTTTTTGTTCAGCTATTGCTTTAACTTGTTCTTTAGTTATTTTAGCAACTTTTTCTTTATTTGGTTTTCCTGAACCTTTTTCAATTTTTATTGCTTTTTTAATTAATACAGCAACTGGTGGAACTTTTGTTATGAATGAGAATGTTTTGTCTTTATATACTGTTATAACAACTGGTATAACAAATCCTGCTTGATTTGCTGTTCTGTCATTGAATTCTTTAACGAATTGCATGATGTTAACACCACTACCTCCTAATGCTGGACCAACTGGTGGAGCTGGAGTAGCTTTAGCTGCTTCTATTTGTAATTTTATTATATTTGATATTTCTTTTTCTGCCATTTTGTATATTCGCCTCCTTTAATCTACTTTTTGTATTTGTGAAAATTCTAATTCTACTGGAGTTTCTCTTCCAAACATAGAAATTAAAACTTTTACTTTATGCTTTTCTTTGTTTATTTCTTGTACTGTTCCTATTGAATCTTTAAATGGTCCATTAAGAATTTGTACAGAATCATTTAAATCGTAATCAACATTTATTGAAGTTTCAAATCCCATTGCACGTATTTCGTCATCTGTTAATGGAATTGGATCTGTTCCTGAACCAACAAAGCCTGTAACTCCTCTAGTATTTCTAACTATATACCAAGTTTCTTCTGTTACTATCATTTTTACTAGAACATATCCTGGAAATACTTTTTTTAGATTTGCTTTTCTTTTGCCATCTTTGATTTCTATTTGTTCTTCCATTGGAACTACTATATCAAAGAAATAATCTTCAAGTTCTCTGTTTTTTACTGTTTTTTCAAGGTCAGTTTTTACTTTATTTTCATAACCTGAATATGTATGTACTACATACCATCTTGGTTCCATATCATAATCTTTTTGAGACATTTTGACCTCCTTATTGTTCTACATTATTAGATTCTACGTTTTCGCTTGATGAATTTTCTTCTGATTCTACTGTATTTGAATTATCTTCATTTACAGCTTCAGTATTTTATGTATCAGAACCTTCTACATTTTCTTCTTGATTTGATCCAGTATTTTCTTCAGTGTTTTCATCAGTTGTTTCATTGCTTGATGATTCATCTGATGTTGTATTTTCTGAAGTTGTATTGAATTTCTCATTTATTGCATTTTGTGCTTTGCTTATACCGTATTTATTCATCATGTCAAATCCTAAATCTAATACAAATACTATTGCTGCTGTAATTAATACTATTGTTACAACTGCTGTAGTATTATTAACTAATTGTTTTGGTGTTGGCCAAATTACTTTTTTTAGTTCTGCCTTAAAATCTTTGAAAAAATGCTTGTTTGACTTGTTTTCATTTTTAGCCATTTTATTTCCTCCTTAAAATAGCTCTTACTATTTTGTTTCTTTATGTGTTGTATGTTTTTTGCAGAATTTACAATATTTAACTATTTCTAGTCTATCTGTATTATTTCTTTTATTTTTTGATGTTGTATAATTTCTGTTTTTACATTCTGTACATTCTAATGTAATATTTTCTCTTGGTCCTTTTGCTGCCATTTTACTACACCTCCGACTTTTTTAACCTTACTTTTTTTGAAACGATGTGATCATATGTAAATTACATATGCTTGACTATTTTATCACTTTTTTCCTAATATGTCAATGAATTTTGGCTACTTTTTCCTCTTTTTTTTGCTTTTTTGAACTGAAAATCCAAATCTTCCTATTTTCTTTCCTAAATTATAGTAATTTCCATTTGAATATGCTATTAAATCACATTTTGATATATCAAATGCTCCTTTTTCATCTATGTATTTTTCGTCTGCATTTATTGCTAATACATCAGCTATAAACATATGATGGCTTCCTAGTTCTTTGATTTCTCTAACTTTACATTCTACTGAAACCGGGCTTTCTTTTATCATTGGACAATTAACAAAATTTGCCTTTTCTTTTGTTAATTTCATTTCTTTAAATTTATCAACTTTTGCACCTGTTTTAACACCACACCAGTCTGTTGCATAAGCTAAATCTTTATTTGTTAAATTTATAACAAATTCTCCACTTTCTTTTATTAAATTATATGAATATCTTGTTGGACGAACTGATATATATACCATTGCAGGATTAGTATTTATAATTCCTGTCCATGCAACAGTTATGATATTAGATTTTTCCATTGTACCACAAGATACCATTACAGCTGGTAATGGATATAAAAAAGTACCTGATTTCCATGTTATTTTTGACATCTTCATTATCCTTTCATTTTTGAAACATTATATCACTTTTTTATGAGATTGTGAATATTTTATTGACTTTTGATTTATTTCATTTATAATAATTAAGGAAGTAGGAGGAATACATGATGAATTTAGAGGATGTTGAAGATAAGTCAATATTGTTTCAAGATTTTTTTGAATGGCTATTTGACGCAAAAAGTATTAAAAACAAAAACATTAACTTACATAGTGAAGTTGATCCTGTTTTATGTCCAAATTATTCTGATCCTAATATATATGCGCCAGAGCAAATATATGCATTTTTCAATACCAAATCAATGCAAAGACTTAATAGAGTTAGCCAACTTGGTCTAGCAATAAATGTTGATTCAAATTTATATCATAATAGATTTGATCATTCAATTGGAGCATATAATAAAAAACTTGAGGAATTATTTTATAATTATCAAGATAAAGATTGGAAAACATTTATTGAGCAAAATGATATGAAACTTTATTTAATTGCTGAATTAATAAAAATGGCTGGACATGATATTGGTCACTTACCTTTATCTCATGCATTAGAAATTCAAATCTTTGGTAAACGTGGCGTACATGAAACAATAGGTCAAAAAATAATGCTTGAAGATCCTGAAATTCATGATATTTTAGAAAATATAAGTCCAAAACTACCAGATATATTAAAACAATTATATGAAAAAGATATATTAAATTTCAAACAACATGATGAAAGTAATTATGATGTTGATAGATTAGATTATTTAGTCAGAGATGCATTATATTTAGGAAAAATTAAACATCTACCTATAGAAAAATACAAATCAGTAAATATTTTAGCAGATGAAAATAATCAACCTAAAAAAAGAGAAGATAATAGTATTATAGAATCATCAGATGGTCAACAAACAATTGATGTTTATGAAAATGAGTCATTAGATAATATTGAATCAGCTTTAAAAATAAGAGCTTTTCAATATAAAGATGTTTATGTTTCAGTACCTACACAAGTATATGAAACAGCAATTTCAAATTTCATAAGAGCTTTTTGGTCTTCAGACTGTAAAAATAATGAATTATATAAATTTATAACTGATTTATCCAATAGCTGTCTAGGTGAAAATATCAATATTGAAGAATATAAAAAATGGGATGAAGTAAAATTTTATTCTGAATTATTACATGTTGCTGAGACAGCAAAAGATGAACATTTAAGAGATTTAGCAATAATGATACTTCCAACAATGAAGTCATTATTAACATTAACATATTCATTTCTAAATATGAATAAAAAAACACATTCATATACAGATGAAGAAAAAAGATTTTTAAAAGAATTAAAATCTTTAATAAAATCTGATTCTGATTTAGCCAAAAAACTTAGAGATGATAAATTCTTTATAAATAATATCATATTGTTAAATTCAGATTCACCATTTTTAGATACTTATGAAAAGAGCTTGGTAAATTCTTTTACATCAAAAATTAAACCATACAAGAATAGTGAACCTATTTATATAAAAGATAAAAACAATAAAATATATGAGCTTTCTGAACATCCAGATAGTAAATATGTAAGAAACTCAAAAACGCAAAAAATAGATACTGTTTTTGCCAATATTCCATATTTAAGATTTATGGGTGTATCTGAAGATTTAATAAATAAACTTACTAAATTCTATCCTGACAAACCTGATATGAGTTTTGAATCTTCTTCTAACAAAGAAGTTAATATGAGTCCAATAAAAGTTGGATCTAAAATTGAAGATAAATTTTTAGAGATATAAAAAAAACATAAATTAAAATTACAATCTGTAGTTCTAGTTTATGTTTTTTAAGTATAAAAAAAACTGGCAACAACCTATTTTCCCAGCAGGGTAACCCGCAAGTATTTTTGGCACATTAGAGCTTGACTTCTGTGTTCGGCATGGGAACAGGTATTTCCTCTAAGTAATCG
>CAKPLV010000068.1 GCA_934167735.1 uncultured Clostridia bacterium
TGTTTCAATTGAACTTCTTTTAGTTACCTTTTTTAATGTTTTTTCATAGTCCAATTCAAATAATTCACTTAATTTCCTTGCAACTTTTTCTTTGTTTTCTTCAGATATATTCATAGGATTTACAGTTATATATTCTGAACTAGAACTGACTGCTAAAATATATTTTCCTGTACTATCATATATTGTTCCTCTTTTTGCTGTTATTGTTCTTGTTTGTGATTGCTGTGTTCCTGCTTTTTCGCTTAATTCAGCTCCCCACACGAATTGAATATATGATAATCTTACTGTTAGTAATATAAAAATAATTAAAACTATAAATAAAGCATTTTTCATTTTTTTCTTATTTGATAATGATATTGGCATATAGTCACCTCTTTTTATAACTATGCATTTAACTTGTACTATATTTCCAAAAATTTAGTAACTATAAAATAAATTTTCACTATTATATCAAAAATATTTAAAAATGTAAAAAAAGAAGAGATTTTTTTCTCTTCTTTTTCAAATTTTTATTCTAATCCGAAACTTACACCTAAAGCATTATTTAATTCATTAATTATTTTATTGTCATTTATATGTCCTATCTTTTCTTTTAATCGACTTTTATCAATTGTTCTTATTTGTTCTGTCAGTACGACTGAATTACTTTTTAAACCACTTGTATTTTCACCTAATTCTATATGTGTAGGTAATTTTGTTTTATTGGTTTGGGACGTTATGGCTGCAGCAATTACAGTCGGACTATATTTGTTTCCTAAATCATTCTGTATTATCAAAACAGGTCTAATTCCTCCCTGTTCAGAACCAACAACAGGACTTAAATCTGCATAAAACATATCGCCTCTTTTTACTATCATTTTCTTCACTCCCAAAATTACTATATTTCAAGTCTATTTTATATTTTATTTATTAGTTTTGAAGTAAAGTTAATAGTAAAGAAAATCTACATATTATTACAGACTATTTAGCTTTACCTCATTATATAATATGTAAATTGTCGTATTTTGGTTATTATCCTTTATTTCCATTTTTGTTGGATTATATGTTTGTTTATCTATAAATAATTTCTTTTCCTGTATATAAATATTTTCTATTTGACTGCTTGTTCTCATAATTATTTCTGATTCATTTTCTTCATATTTTGATTTTGATGATGTTTTATAATCTTCAATAAAGCTACTTAAATCTAAACAATTATCACCTAAAAAATCATAATTTTCTATTATTTTACTTAGGCTTAAATTTGAATTTTCAATTTTTGTATTATTTTCTTCACACTCAATTTTTATTCCAGCTATATTAGTTGGCTCTATAACTTCTTGTATATTCTTATTTCCATTATAACTTTGTTTTAAAATATATTTATTATGATTTTTATTACTATTAACATCTACTGTAATTTGCGATTCATAAGAACTAATATTTAAAATATATTCTATTATCTCTTGACTAGTTTTATTATTTCCAACTTTCAAATTTTTAACCTTATTTTTGAAAAAAAATCCTCCAATACATATAATTAAAATTATTAATAAAATTATCCAATATTTCTTTTTCATAAAACCTCCTATATAAAAAAAGACATATGATAAATTCATATATCTTTTTTCATTATATTTTGATTTTCTTATTTTAGAATTATTGTTCCTCTAAAAAATATTGTTTTATTCTTAAAAGTAATTCATCTTTATTTGTAATTTTATTTATATCATTTCTGAACATACTTGAATTTTTCATGTTTTTTGTATATGCAGATATATGTTTTCTCATTTCATTTAATGAAACATATTCTCCTTTTTCGTTCATATCTAATGTTATATGTTCTATTACGGTTCTATATTTTTCGCTAATATCAGGATCACTTAATTTTTCTCCTGTTGTCAAATAATGTTTGATTTTTTCAAATATCCAAGGATTTCCCATTGCTCCCCTTCCAATCATTATTCCATCAACACCTGTATATTCAAACATTTTTTTTGCACTTTCTTCATCAGTAATATCTCCATTACCAATTACAGGTATATTAACATTTTCTTTTACTTTTTTTATAATATCTAAATCTGCTTTTCCACTATAATATTGATCTTTTGTTCTTCCATGTATTGTTATTGCAGACACTCCTGCTTTTTCTGCAATTTGAGCAATTTCACAAGCAACTATATTCTGATCATCCCATCCTTTTCTGATTTTTAAAGTAACAGGAACTTTTGAATTTTCAACTACTGCTTTTATAATTTTTTCTGCTTTATTTAAATCTAATAGTAATTTACTTCCATCACCATTTTTTACTATTTTAGGTGCAGGACATCCCATGTTTATATCGATTAAGTCAGCATCATTACTAATATATTTTGCAGCATAAGCCATTGATTCCTCATCACTGCCAAATATCTGTACATTAACAGGAACCTTTTCACCATTTCTATTTAATAGTTTTTTTGTTTTTTCATCTCCATAAAATAATGCTTTTGCACTTACCATTTCTGTATAAACTAAACCTGGTTTAAATTTTTCTACAATTATTCTAAAAGGCAGGTCTGTTACACCTGCCATTGGAGCTAATATTAAATTATTTTCAAGTTCTACATTTCCTATTTTTAATTTATGTAAATACATCTATTTCTCCTATTTATTAAACATTCCTGTTCTTCTTTGACTACTTATATTTAGTAATATTCCTATACATATGAAACTTGTCAGTAACGAGCTTCCTCCATAACTTACAAATAATAACGGAACACCTGTGATTGGTAGTAAGCCCATTGTCATTCCTATGTTTTCTAATGTATGAAATAAGAATATTCCTGCAATTCCAATTGCAACATATCCACCAGCTTCATCTCTTACACCTTTTGCAACTTGTATTGCTTTTGTAATTATAACTATATTTAAAACTATTACACTTCCTGCTACTATGAATCCCATTTCTTCTCCTATTACAGAAAATATAAAGTCTGTTGTCTTAGGATATAAATAGCCTAGTTGTGTTTGATTTCCTTCAAGAATTCCCATTCCTGTTATTTTGCCAGCACCAATTGCTAATTTTGATTGTAATATATTATATCCTGATCCTCTTGGATTATTTTCAGGATGTAAGTATGTATCTATTCTTTCTTTTGCATGTTGTGGCAAAAAGAAATTGTATACAAGTGGAACTGCTATTGCAACTAATATTAATGCTGTAAAAATATATTTTTTATCTATACCTGCTACAAATAATATTAATATCATAGATATTATATATGCAGTTGCTGTTCCATAGTCTGGCT
The DNA here is from genome assembly GCA_934167735.1 of uncultured Clostridia bacterium. Classification (GTDB taxonomy): domain Bacteria; phylum Bacillota; class Clostridia; order TANB77; family CAG-508; genus CAG-269. Next base: position 3,270 of record CAKPLV010000068.1, read on the forward strand.
CAACAATTATTAATGCAAGTGGAACTGCTATTGCTAGTAATATTATCATAAGTTTTGAAAACCTATTTATTTCATCTCTACCTTTTCTCTGTATTATTGAAATTATATATGCTAAAAACAATATAATAAATATTTTCGAAATTTCTGCTGGCTGAAATGAAAATAAATCATCTCCAATAACAAACCAACTCCTTGCTCCATTTACTGGCTTGGTAAACAATACTGCTATCAGTAAAATTATTGACAGTCCATAAAAAATTGGTGATAATTTTATAAGTATTTTATAATCAATAAACATTACTACAATCATTACAACTAAACTTATTATAAGCCATATACCTTGTTTCTTGAATTCTTCAAGACCTGTATCATATGAAGCAGAAAATAGTGCAACAAGCCCTATTCCACATAATATTAGTGCACAAATTGGAATCCACCATTCAATTTTTCTAAAATTTTTAATGTTCATTTAATCACTCTTTACATGAATTTATTTTTCTATTTCTTCTTTATTTTCAGTTTGATTTTCTATGTTTTCTTCTTTTTTGTCTGATTTATTATCTTCTTCTTTTTTATTGTTTTTTTCTTCTTTTTCTTCTTTGATGTCTCCTTGCTCTACTTTTGCATTTTTTCTAGCTTCATCTTTTATATTGATTATTGGTATATTCGCATATAAAGCTGGAGCACCATTTGTTCCATCATTGTTTTCTTTGTTTGTAAGTCTAACATCCATTGCACTTTCATCTATATCTATATATTTTTTTATTACTTCTATTATTTCTTGTTTCATCAAATCTAAAAAGTCTGCTGATACATTTGCTCTATCTTGCATTAATACTAAATGTAGTCTTTCTTTTGCAGCATCTTTAGATTTTAATGTTTGGTCTTCTTTTTTTGTCATTTTCTTTAAAAAATTCATTATGCTCTCAAACATTATTTATTACCCTCCAACTTTTGTTTATTTTTTGAATATACTTTTTATTCTTGCAAAAAATCCTTTTTCTTTTCCTGGGATTGTTACTTCTATATTTTCTCCTAGTACTCTTTTTGCAATTTCTAAATATGCTTTTCCTGATGGTGCTTTTCTATTTTGTATAACTGGTTCTCCTTTGTTTGTTTGTGATATTATGTATTCATCATCTGGTACTACACCTATTAAATCTATTGATAATAAGTCAACAATGTCATTAACATCCATCATTTCACCTTTACGAACCATATTAGGTCTAATTCTATTTATTACTAATTCTGGATTTCTAATTTCAGATGCCTCTAATAAACCTATTATTCTGTCTGCATCTCTTATTGATGATATTTCAGCTGTTGTTACAACTATTGCACGATTAGCACCAGCTATTGCGTTTTTAAATCCTTGTTCTATTCCAGCAGGACAGTCTATAAGTATATAGTCAAATTCTTCTTTTAATTTGCTTGTTAATTCTCTCATTTGTTCTTCATTTACTGCACTTTTATCTCTTGTTTGTGCAGCTGGTAATAAATATAATTCTTTAAATCTTTTATCTTTTATTAATGCTTGTCTTAGTTTACATTTTTGTTCAACAACATCTACTATATCATATACAATTCTATTCTCAAGTCCCATTACAACGTCTAAGTTTCTTAGTCCAATATCTGTATCAACTAAAACAACTTTTTTTCCTTCTAGTGCTAAACTTGAACCAAGATTTGCTGTTGTTGTTGTTTTTCCAACTCCACCTTTTCCTGATGTTATAACTATAACTTCTCCCATATTATTCCTCCTTAGGATCTAAAATCCCAATTTTTACAACTATTATAATACAATGAAAATGTCAAAAAGTCAATCTATTTCAATAAATTTACACAAAAAAATCTTGTAGCCGTAAGCTTTTACAGTTTTTTGTAATATTTTCTCCAAACTTTATGAAACATAAAAAAAGTTCCTATTTTTTTAGGAACTTTTCTATTTATTTATTATAAAAATAATCTATTATTCCATTGTATATTCCCCATGCTAATCTATTTTGATATTCGTCTTCTAACAACTTCTTTTCTTCTTCTGGATTTGATAAAAATCCACATTCAACTATTGTTATTGGAATTTCAACATGTTTTATTATGTATATATTTTCTATACTTTTGGAAATTCTGTTATTTTCTTTTTGTATTGCATTATTTAAATTATTTTGTATTGATACTGCAAGTTTTTGTCCTTCTTGACTTTTAGCATTATAAAATGTTTGCCATCCATCATATTGCTGTTGTGGTATTTTGTTTAAATGTATTGATACAAATATATCTGCA
>CAKPLV010000069.1 GCA_934167735.1 uncultured Clostridia bacterium
TTGCTTCCGCTTTTCTATTTTCCTTTGTAAATATTATATATGTTGGGAATGTTGTTTCATTTTCAGCATATACATCTGATCTATTCTCATCTTCATTTATTTGATCTGCAATCATCTTTGGTGTTATTCCATTTATTTCTCCATTAAATTTAGTTATTAAGCTTCCAATAGCAACACTTACATGTTCATCTACTTTTGCTTGTTCTGTGTTGGCTTTGGCATTTTGAGATTGGGTTATTATTCCATTATCTCCTGTTAGCATTGCTATACTTACTCCTGCAAGTATTAGTAACACTACTATTGTTACTACTAATGCGATTAATGTTATTCCTTTGTTTTTCTCTTTCATATTTTATCCTCCTAACTAAAATAAAGCAACATAAGACATATTAGAATATGCCTTATATTGCTTATATAATTATATTATTTTCTTTTAAAGTTATCATTAGAATTACTCCTTAATTTATCTTAAGATTACACTATAATTTTATCAATAACTATATTATATGTCAATATATAAAATCAATTTTATTCTTCAACTTCTTCAAATTGACTATCATATAATTTTTCGTAAAATCCACCTTTTGCAAGTAATTCTTCATGAGTTCCTTGTTCAACAATATCTCCATGATTCATAACTAATATTAAATCAGCATTTTTTATAGTAGATAATCTATGTGCAATAATGAAACTTGTTCTTCCTTTCATTAAATTGTCCATAGCATTTTGAATCTCTATTTCTGTTCTTGTGTCAATTGAGCTTGTTGCTTCATCTAAAATTAATATTTTAGGATTTGCTAAAATAACTCTTGCAATTGTAAGTAATTGCTTTTGACCTGCTGAAATATTGCTTGATTCTTCATTTATTTCTGAATTATAGCCATTTGGTAATGTTTTTATAAAGTGATGTACATGTGCTGCTTTTGCTGCTTTTATAACCTCATCATCTGTTGCATCTTCTTTACTATATTTTATGTTGTCTTTTACTGTTCCATTGAACAACCATGTATCTTGTAATACCATTCCAAACATTTGACGTAATTCGCCTCTTTTGAAATCTTTGATATTATGTCCATCAACTAAAATTCTACCATCTGTAACATCATAAAATCTCATTAATAATTTAACCATTGTCGTTTTTCCTGCACCTGTTGGTCCAACAATTGCAATTTTTTGTCCTTCATGAACATCTGCATTGAAGTCTTTTATTACAATATTGTCTGATCTATATCCAAATTTAACATGATCAAATGTTACATTTCCTTTAAGTCCTTCTATGCTTGAATTTTCAACATATGTTTCAACTTCTTCATCTTCTTCTAAGAATTCAAATATTCTTTCTGTTGCTGCAACCATTGATTGTAACATACTTGATACTTGAGCAATTTGATTTATAGGTTGAGTGAATTGTTTATTATATTGTATAAAACTTTGAATGTTTCCTACAGTGATTTTTCCATTTATAGCAAGATATCCACCAGCAATTGAAACACCTACATATCCAATATTAGATATAAAATTCATTATTGGGTGCATTAATCCTGATAAGAATTGTGCTCTCCATGCTGATTTATATAGTTCTTTATTTGCTTTTGAAAATTCTTCTTTTGCTTTTTCTTCTCCATTAAATGCTTTAACAATTGTTAATCCTGAATAGATTTCTTCAACTTGACCATTTACATGTCCTAAATAATCTTGTTGTGCTTTAAAGTATTTTTGTGATTTTCCAACAATTATTTTTACTAAAAATGCTCCTATTGGCATAACAATTAAAGATATTAATGTCATCTGCCAACTAATTGATAACATCATTATTAATATTCCTATTAATGTACATACTGCTGTTATAATTTGTGTGATACTTTGGTTCAAGTTCATTCCTAATGTATCAATATCGTTTGTGATAATTGAAAGAACTTCTCCATTGGTTTTTTTGTCAAAATAATTCATTGGTAATTTGTTTATTTTTACTGAAATGTCTTTTCTTAGTTTATATGTTAATTTTTGTGCAATGCCTGTCATGGCAAATCCTTGAATAAAAGAGAATAATGCACTTAAGACATATAATCCTAATAATGTTAATAGAATTGTACCAACTTTTCCAAAGTCGATTCCTCCTCTACCATAGATTTTATTTACTAATCCATTAAATATTTCTGTTGTTGCATTTCCTAAAATTTTAGGTCCTACAATTGAAAATATAGTACTTCCAATTGCAAATATAAATACAATTATTAATCCAATTCTATATTGTGATAAATAATTTTTTATTAATTTCTTTGTTGTTCCTTTAAAGTCTTTTGCTTTTTCTATATTATTAGCCCCTCTTGGGCCACCCATTGGTCCTGGCATACATTATTCCCTCCTTTCTTTGTCTTGGTCTTTCATTAACTCTTTTTCAGATAATTGAGATAATGCTATTTCTCTATATGTTTCATTATCTTTCATTAATTCTTCATGAGTTCCTTGTCCAACTATTTTTCCGTCATTTAATACAATTATTTTGTCTGCATTTAAAATTGTGCTTATTCTTTGTGCTACAATTATTGATGTTTTATTTTTAGTTCTTTTTGCTAATGCTTCTCTTAATGTTGCATCTGTTTTAAAATCAAGTGCTGAGAAACTGTCATCAAACACAAATATTTCTGGATCTTTTGCAATAGCTCTAGCAATTGAAAGTCTTTGTCTTTGACCTCCTGAAACATTGTTTCCACCTTGTGCTATTTCTGAATTATATTTATCTTCTTTGCTATCTATAAATTCAGTTGCTTGTGCTATTTCAGCTGCTTCAATCATTTTTTCATCAGACATATTTTCATCTGAATATTTGATATTTGATTCAATTGTTCCAGAGAACAATATACCTTTTTGAGGTACAAATCCAATTATATCTCTTAATTCTTTTTGTGGTAAATCTTTAACATTTACACCATCAACTAATATTTCTCCACCTGTTACATCATAAAATCTTGGTATTAAATTAACTACTGTTGATTTTCCACTACCTGTACTTCCTATAATTGCTGTTGTTTTTCCTGATTCTGCAGTAAAGTTAATATCTTCAAGTATTTCTGTATCTGCATCAGGATATCTGAATGATACATTTTTAAATTCTACTAATCCTTTTTTGTTTGGATCTAATTTTTTAGTTTCGTTTTTATCTTTGATACTTGGTTCTGTTTCAAGTACTTTTACAATACGATTAGCTGATACAGATGCTCTTGGTAACATGATTGATATCATAGATATCATTAAGAAACTCATTACTATTTGCATTGCATATTGTATGAATGCTAACATATCTCCAACTTGCATTACACCTTGATCAATATTATGTCCTCCAACCCATATAATTAAGATTGAAACACCATTCATTATGAACATTAACATAGGCATCATTATTGACATTGCTCTATTTACAAATATATTTGCACTCATTAAATCTTTATTTGCATCATCAAATCTCTTTTCTTCTCTTTTTTCTGTGTTAAATGCTCTTATTACAGGTAATCCTGTTAATATTTCTCTTGAAACTTTATTTAATTTATCAACTAAATCTTGTAGTTTCTTGAATTTTGGCATTGCAATTGCAAATAATATTGATACAACTGCTAATATTGTTATAACAGCAGCTCCAATTATCCATGCCATTGAACTATTGCTTTCTGTCATTACTTTGATAATTCCACCAATTCCTATTATTGGGGCATATACTACAGTTCTAAATAGCATTGACATTAATTGTTGAATTTGTTGTACATCATTTGTACTACGTGTAATTAAAGATGCTGTTGAAAATTCTCTTAATTCTTTTGTTGAGAAGCTTAAAACTTTATTAAAGATTTTTTCACGTAATGTTCTTGCTAATTTTGCAGCAACTCTTGATGATAATATCATAATTGTTATACCAGATGTCATGCTAATAAATGCTAAAACTAACATTTTTAATCCTGCCACAATGATATAATTCATTTGGATTTTGTCAGTATTTATTCCTGCATTTTGATATATATTTTTAATATATGCAACTGCTGCTTGTTCTTTTATCGAATCTTGCATTTCATCAATTTGTTTTGTTGATTCACTCATAAGTTGTTCTAATTGTTCTTTTGGAAGACTTAACAATCTTTCATCTTGAACAGCTTGTGATAAAATAATAGGTTTTGTCATTTCTTTTGAAAGATTTTCTCTTTCATCTTTTTTTAGATCTTTTACTACATAAAATTCTTCTGCATTATAGTCATTTTCTAAATATCTATCTAATTTTCTAGTTTGTTTTGATGATAAATCTTCTGAATTTGCTAAAGAATATTTTTCAATGATTTCATCACTGTTTTCAGCAAAAAGTAATATTTTATCCATATCACTCTTTTTAATAACTTCTGGTACTGAATCTTCTATTCCACCAGCTTGTATTCCATCATTTACTATTTTTGATGTGTAATTTGGCAACTCTAAATCTACTGTTGCTTGAACACATAATAATATTACAATAGTAATTACAGATAACCATGATTGTTTTAAATTTTTTAATACTTTAAACATCTTTTTCCTCCTTCTTTATTATTCCATTTTTTAAAAATTCCACTTGTCTTAGAAATTCTTTTTTGGCTTGTTCTTTATTTTCTTTTTTGAAGCTTTTTACAACAGCTCTTTGAACTACTCCATTTAGAATTTCACATATTAATTCTAAATCTTCATTATTTTCTATTTTTAGATTTGTAGTATCTATTAATTCATAATATTCGTGAATTTTCTTTGGTTTGCTTTTTCGAACAATTTGAAATATGTTTTCATCTGATGTTCTTATATTTTCAAATATTTGCTTAAATAGTTTTTGCTCATCATTTTCTACAAAGTTTTCGATTGCTAAGTCATAAAGATTTACATATATATCAAAAAGATTTCCTTTTGATTCTATGATTTCTTCTTTCAATTTTTGACTAATATTTTCAACATTTTCTCTTAATATATATATTAGTAAATCTTCTTTACTTTCAAAATATTGATAAAAGCTTCCTCTTGCAATTCCCGCTTGTTCTACAATATTTTTTATAGATACTTCTTCAATTGGAACTCTTGCAAATTCTTGCTTTGCAGCATCAATTACTTTCTTTTGCTTTTCTTTAGAAAGTTTTAAAAATGTATCTTTTGGCATTTTTTCACCCCCAACATTAATGACACCATGTCATTATAAGTGACACAGTGTCATTTGTCAATAATTTTTATGTGAATTTTGTGTGAATTTTAATCACCTAAACATATTCCAATATCTCTTGCTGTTTTTACTAAGTCGTGATCCATTGTTACTTTTCTAATATTGCTTTCTGCTGTATTTCCTGAAACAGCTCCGATTTTTGTATTGTTTCCAACAACATCTTCTAATGAAACTGAATCTAATTTTCCATTTTTGATTACAGCTAATACTCCGAATTTTCCTTGTAATGCAAGTTCCATTGCTTTTGCTCCGTATTTTGTTGATAATACTCTATCAAATGCTGTAGGAGTTCCACCTC